>JABIPV010000130.1 GCA_018699075.1 Kordiimonadaceae bacterium
GGCCTTATCATCATCACGGCCCCATGCAAAGGCGAAATAGGGAATATTGTGAACATGAGCGGTTATGGCATTTTGATAAGTGCCGATCTTATTGCATACATGTCCGTCGACGGTAATCAAGTCGGCGGCCGTGATATATTTCTGAATTTTTCCCTCAGACATAATATGTGCAGGCATATTATCCGTGATCAGGTACACTTTGACCCCCAGCTCGTGAATAGAAGGCGCAGTTAGCTTCGCCCCTTGTAAATAAGGTCTCGTTTCAGGGGCGTAAACAGTTATATCCTTGCCGTCTCGCGCGGCGAGGGCGATGGAAAGAATAAACCCTGCTTCACCAAAGCAGTTGGTCAATATACCGTCACCATCTTCTATCAAATCGGCCATAGCACGGGCGCGGATGGCATAATTATCATAAATTACTTGATGAATTTCTGCGATTTTGTTTTTTATCGCTTGATCCACATCAATATTAAGCTTCATTGCCGTGGCCGCCACGTCAAGAATTTCGTCAAGGCGCAGTGACATAGCGGTATTGGTCGGGCGGGTGGCGACAAGAATATCACGGGCATCTTTAAGGCAGTCGTTTAAATTTTTAGGGTTTTGACTTGAAACAATACGAAGTGCATTGACCGCAGACATCCATGGGCCACTTCCTTGCGTGACCATGTCTTTTATAGCATTGGCCACATCGTCAACCGTTTCACAAGTGACAAATTCTTTTGAAAAAGGATATTTACGTCTGTCACCGATATAAACCTTACCGTCTTCGAAACGGGCAATGTTTTTTGGATTTAACACAAAGGGCAGCAGATCATAAATGCCTTCTTTAATGGCGGGTGACTTTCCCATTGGTTTGGCAGCCGTTGCACCGTCTTCGGCAGTCCAATCGGTAAAACCGCCTGCAATATGGCAAATGTTTGTCAGGCCAAGGTCTTGAGCGACCTCAGTAGCAAGGGCACTGCGCCATCCTTTGTTACAATAAAAGACAAACTTATTTTCGCTTGCGAAGATCTTTTTATAATAAGGGCTCTGCGGATCAACCCAAAACTCGGTCATTCCGCGTGGCATATGAAAAGCTCCGGGGATCATTCCCTCTGCTTGAATTTCCCGAATATCTCGAAGATCAACAAAAGTTGTCTGCGGATCATTAAGGGCGATTTTGGCCTGATCAACGGAAATCGTCTCAATTTTTTGATTAGCGGCATCGACCAGTTCTTTAATGTTTGTTGTCATATCATCATCAATTTTATTATTTGTATTGCAATCATATAGAATTTAAAAAACTTTTGGGTATTTTAATATTTTACTATATGGTTTTGTCCGTAAATATAAAACAAAATATAATTATAATTTATAGGAAAATATAATGATTAAGAATTGGGCTATTGCCCTTTTTATCTATCCAGTAATGATGCTCAGTGCATGCGCACAAAATGAAGTGAATAGTGAAGATACTCAGTTCTTAGTGGTTGGTAAAACTGCTAATTACCGCCAAGTTCCGACCGGCGAGCAAACCATGATCAATTATCATTTTTTTGCAGAGATTTTTGTCAATGAGGGCGGGGCGGTAAGTAACGGGACCCTTGAAAATGCAGCGATTGATAAGATGAATTTCGTTGATCATCCATCTGTGCTTGAAACACATGGTGGTCGTTATAATACCGAAGAAGATCTTAACGCGCTTTATCCTAACGGCGAATATATCTACACCTATACGGAAAGTAACGGCACAACATTAAAAATTCCTGTGGTTATTTCAAAGAAAGATGACGGTGAGACCCGCATTCCAGCCTCGCCTATTATAACACTAAGCCAAAACGGCAATGAAGTGTCCGCAGAAAATATCAATGCCGATCAGGATCTGGTAATTTCGTGGTCACCATTTAACGAAGGCGGCAAGGACGAAAACGGCTTTGTTGATGATTTGATTTTTGCGGTTGTTGCCAATTGTCGCGGGGAAAAAATATCCCATAGCGGCGTGCCTTTCGGTGGCGGTGCCCATCTTACATATGCAGATAAAGATGTAATCATAAGCAAAAACCTTTTGCTTCCCGGGGAAACGTTTCAGGTTTCCGTAGAACATGCGGTGATGGACACCAATTATGTGGGCAATGTTCCGACCATTGCCACCTATGCAGCAACATCATTTCTTGATTTTGATACTGAGGGCCCACGGAACAATGCCTGTACGGCATTGCCGGTACAAATGGATAAAGGTCAAACAGACAGGAGTTTAAAAGGAACCATGGATTTACCAAAAATTGATGAACAAATTACCATGCTTTATTATAGCGAAGAAGATTTCGCAAAGGCCGTGGATTTTTACGGTCAGGATTTAAAACTTGAAGCCACATTTGATGATGTTTGGGTGAAAATCTATAAGCTTACGGATACAGCCTTCATTGGAGTTGTGAAAGATAGCGACGGTGGTTTTCACCATCCTAATAAAGACAGTTCCGTTATGGTAAGCATTGTTTCAAAAGGTGTAGATGATTGGTACGGTGCGATAAAGAACGCAAAGAATATCAAAATTGAACATGAAATTTATGATAGTACCACGGCCCCTATACGGGCTTTTCTAATCCGTGATCCTGGCGGTTATACGGTTGAGTTTTTTGAGTGGAATACGGAGTAATAACAAAATAATTACAATAAAAAAGGCGCTGAAATTAATCAGCGCCTTTTTATTTGCAATTCAAGATATTAATTCGTTAAATTAGTTAGCGGTGCAGGCATTCTTGCTAGACGAACATCTATTTCGATCAGCCAGCCATTTACAGCAAGACCAGCAACTTCAACAACAGCGCGAACTGGTTTATTTGGTTGATCTTCTGTACCAAAGAATTCTTTATAGGCAGAGTTGAAACCTGAGAAGTCCATTTTACCCATTGCAGGATCAGCAACAAGATATACACGGGCCATTACAACGTCTGACATGCTCCAGCCAGCTTTTTCAACAGCGGCTTTGATGCTGTTAAATGTACTGCGTGTTTGTGTTGTTGTGTCACCGTATTCGCGCTCAGCGCGTGGCGCGTCTGGGTTTACGGCTCCAGGACCTTTACCACTAACAAATAATTGGTCAGCGTGTGCAGGTACTTCGATAGTTGAATAGAAATTAGTACCTTCGTCGTTACGCTTAATTACGCTTTGTGCGTTAGCAGCCATTGTCATTGCAGCAAATGCAGCAATTGCGATTTTAAATAGTTTAGACATTATTTTTTCCTTATTAATTTATTATTTAGGCATACGAATGGCACGCGCTTCTACTTCTACCAACCATCCTGGCACGACTAGAGTGTGAGCGCCAACGAAAGTACGTGAAGGTAGATTTGTGTTACCACTTGTTGATTTCTCACCAAAAAATTCTTGGTACGCTTTGTTGAATCCAGAAGTATCAACTTTACCATCTTCGCCTGGGATACCAAAAATACGAAGCATTACAACATCGCTAAGTGACCAACCAGCTTCTTCAAGTTGAGCTTTGAAAGAAGCAAAAATGGCTTGTCCTTGTGCATACATATCACCTGGTTTGCATTCGTCACCTTTTGCAGCACGCTCATCTCGTGTTTTGCAGCCTTCGACCCAAGCATGATTTCCTTTACCGCTCATGTAAAAGGTTTCAGCTCCAGCAGGAATTACTATTCCCGGGTCAAGAAATCCTTTACTTGTTCTTTCGATCATTTGTGCGTTAGCAGTGAATGTCGCCACGCAACTTATAAGAAGCGCAGCAGCGATTTTAGTTAATATTGACATAATTTTCTCCCTTTAGAATTTTTATTTGTCAGCATCCGAATGTATGGATGTGGGTTAGCTTAATGATTTATATGGTATTTTTAGTTACCTGGCCCAAAGCCATCGTCTTCTTCAGCGATTAAGTCGTAAGCTTCATCCATTTCAGCTTGTGTAATATCACCTGAAGCATTGCCCCAACTATTACGGATATAGTTTACGATCGTTGTAAGTTGTTCTACTTCAAGGTCTTCGATGAATGTAGGCATTCCAGCACGACCTTCAAGCATAAGATAAATTAGTTCTTCTTTATCACCATTTACAAAAATATTATCTTTAAGTGGTGGGTAAGTGTCTTCAAACCCTTCTCCACCAGGTTGATGACAAGCTTCACAATATTCTTCATATATTGTTGCCCCTTCAGCAGATATATCCTGTGCTGAAGCTGCATTTGTAATCGTTAGTGCGCCGAAGGCGATAAGTAATAAAGTATAAATTTTATTCATTTTGATCTCACCGTTTTCTTTTTTTATTATCATTATAAACTTTTAAAATATTCAAAAAGTTTATGACAATTTTATGTCCTCGTAATTTAAGTATATAATATTAAACGTCTTGGGCAACACGTTTATCAATAACTTCCATTGTTGACCATGCGCCTTCGATAGCACCTGCCATCCAGCCACCAAGAGCAGGAGACGCGATATTACCTGAAACAAAAATGCGTTTGTCGCCTTTTTGCATTACAGGGAATGATCTTTGGCGACCACGTCGTGACCAGTTTTCCCATCCTGCAAGAGCATATTTCATTTTATGCCACGCGATTGACATTGCTTCGCCTGAAAAATGTTTTCTATATTTACCAGGGTGAATTTTTTCACCTGCGGCAAGGGCAAATTCAATACGGTCAGCCATATTCATGTTACTAATCGGAACTGATGAAGCGCCAATTGGATAATAGCCAAGAAGGACACCTGTGTCGCCATGTGCGCCGCCAAATAAGTTTCCAGAAGGATAACTAATAAGGCGCTGCCCCGGGATATCACTACTGGTGGAACCACCATAAACCATTTCGTCATTTTCCCAGAAACGGCTATTCATTTCCACACCCATTTTACAAGCGGGGTTGCCGCGGGTTGCTTTTAGTGCTTGTTTAAATTCATCGCTCATATTTGAATTTATTTTGGACATAACACCTAGTTGAATGGTGGAAACAACATAATCACCTTTTTCCGTTCTTACTTTACCGGTTTTAGTGTCTTTATATGTAATCTCAACACCGTTATCATTTTGGATGATGTCGGTTACTTCTGAATTATAACGTATGGTTTTTCTGCTAAGTGCATTTTTCAAGCCCATAGCAATTTGATCCATACCTCCCACCGCCTGGAACATAACAGCAGGATGATCAGCAGTTTCGTTTTTACTTGCTTGGGGAACAGAAAGAGTTTCAGCAAGACTATATGGATCACCTAATTCACCGAAATTTGTTGCGGCTCCGGGATATACGCTATGGCCACGTGCGCGGTTAGCACGGTAATTAAGTTCTTTCTTATCAATAAGTCCTGAAGCTTTTAAATGCTCAAGAAGTTTTTCTTTATCTTCTTGGCTAATTAGTTGATCTAGGGCGCCTTGATCGGCAACTTTAGCCAATAGTTCTGATGAATATCCCTTAAAATCTGTGTCAGCATCGCCTTGACGAACATTAACACCTTTAAAAGGCCCGTCATTATTTTCTGAATAATAATAAGCTTTGCTTGATTTATTAATCATCACTTCAAGTGGAACACCAAGTGTACGGCAGTAGTAAATAGTTGATTTATGTTCTGCAGGAATACGCCAAGGGCCGTAATTTACATAGTTACCTTCGGCGAAATTACATACTTGTTTGTCCGCGCCAATCTCTTCGATTACTGATCCCTTACGTGCAGATGCACAGCGACCACCGGCGAAATCCATCGCTTCGAGAATTTTACAGTCATAGCCCTTTTTATTCATTTCATAAGCCATGACCATACCCGCAAGTCCAGCACCCAGAATGACGACTTTTTTACCATTACCATTTGTTGACAGGGTAGGTGGGTGATCCATATCAGAAGCAAAACCAATATCCCAGCCGTTCATAGCCGTCATAACAGCAGCAGTGCCGCCAACCATGCCAACCGTTTGCAAGAAGGATCTTTTCGTCATTTCGGTTTCTTGTGAAGTATCAGTCTTAGTCTTAGTCATTGTATTCCCTTAGATATTGTCTTTAGATATTTTGGCTATTTCAAAATTTTTTCAACTTAAAAAAAATATTGAAATAGCTAAAAAATAAGTCTCTCGATATAATGTTACATTATCATATAACATTAACGTAAAATATGCAAATTTTGATCATTTCATCACATGTCTTGAGGGGTATAATTTTATTTTATGAAATTTACCCCCATCCTAATCATATGATAAGTCCTGTAAAATAACGAATTTTCCATAAAATAAAAGTAAATTTATTAAAATAATTGCAAATTTAGGAAGAGCTAGAACCTAATGGCGCTTTTTTAATATCAACTTCAAATATGATTGTATGTGAAATGTTATTATCTATCTGAAAGATAAAACTTAATCCGACTTTGCTGGGTAAATAATCTTTAATGATCTGATTCGGAAGAATGACGTGAATTTGGTTATTTTCAAAACTTAAATATTCTTTTTCACCTAATGACAATTGGAACTGAATGATTTTGCCACTAGGAAAAATAGATTCTTCTCTAAGTACCTCTTCAGCAAGGAGGCGCTGAAATTCATGTTTACTTAGCCTAATACTGGTTTTTTGTGGTTCAAGTTTGAATTTAATGGCTTATCCCCCTGTTGAGGATAAATTCGTCATAATGCCTGTATCACCGTCATTTAAGAAATGGGACGAAGCTTTATATTCAAGTTGTTTTCTTATCGCAGCCATAAGATCATCTTTTTGTTCATCACTTTGCAGCATATGACGAAGGGGAATACCGACATTACCAAACAAGCAAAGACGTAAATCACCACTAGATGTAATGCGTAATCTGTTACAGCCTGTGCAGAAATCTTTTGAATAGGGAGCAATAAGACCGATCGAGCCTTGAAAATCAGAATGGGTAAAATTAACAGCCGGGCCGTCACCAACATTACGGATATTTTCGACCCATCCGCGATCCAAGAGCTGATCTTTAACGTGATCAGAAGACAAGTGGAATTTATTAAAATATGTTAAATTATCACCCGTTTGCATAAGTTCAATATAACGCACACTTACCGGTGTATCTCTGACATATTCAAGATAACTATCCAGTTCATCGTCATTAACACCTTTAAGAAGAACCACATTTATTTTGACTTTTTTAAAGCCCACTTCCAGCGCTTTATCAATGCCATCTCTTACTTCCTGCATCCGGTTATGGCCGGTGATTTGATGGAATTTTTTTGCATTTAAACTATCAATGCTGATATTGATGGCATTAAGTCCCGCGTCAAACCATTCTTGGGCTCTTTCTTTTAAGCGGTAGCCGTTGGTGGTAAAAGCCATGGTTTCTATTTCAGGCTTATCGGCAATCATTTTGGCAATTTGAGTAAAATCTTTGCGAATGGTTGGCTCACCACCGGTTAATCTAATTTTCCAAACACCTAAACCGACAAAGGCGTTGACCAA
Organism: Kordiimonadaceae bacterium; assembly: GCA_018699075.1. Classification (GTDB taxonomy): domain Bacteria; phylum Pseudomonadota; class Alphaproteobacteria; order Sphingomonadales; family Emcibacteraceae; genus Pseudemcibacter. The sequence goes on from JABIPV010000130.1 coordinate 7,397, forward strand.
ACGATTAATTTCATCTTGACCTAGGAAATTTTCATTACCGGTTTTTTGATAACCGTCAGGCAAACAATAATCGCAACTAAAATTGCAAACCTCTGTAATCGATAGGCGTAGATAGGGGAAACTTCTGTTAAATTTATCAACAAGCATTTTATTCTCTTTTCCAAATACGGGAGGCTATGTTGTTTCCAGCATAACCCGGTGGAATAATTTCCACGGCTTATTGATCATGTCATTTATGAGTTAGATCACTAAGCTTCAGAGTAAATATTAAGAACTAGTCTATACATATAATTGAACTAATTCCAGTTACATTTTATTTTATAGGAAACTCTTCCTAATTCAACATTGACTTAAGTCAAATCTTTGCGAAGTGCGTCAACATTGTCTTCCCAGTTGTCACCATCAAATTTACCGTAATTTATGGTTTCAATAGTTGAAAGGTCCAAACAGTTTACATTGATACTGTATCCGTTGGGATGCGAGCGAGGTGTATAAAAAGATTTGATGCCACAATGCTTACAAAATGTGTGTTTTGCCGTATGGGTATTAAAAGAATAAGTGGTTATATCGGTTTCACCAGAGAGCAAAGTAAAATCTTCCTTTTCAACAATTAAATGAATAAACCCAGTAGCTTTACAAATACTACAATTACATTCATTTGCCTTAATTATCGTTGGCGCTTTTACATTAAATGACACTGCACCACAGTGGCATGATCCTTTATGATCGGCCATGATTAAAAAGGTCTCCGTGAATTAAGGGCTGTTGTAAGTGTACCATCATCAAGGTAATCAAGCTCACCACCGATTGGTACACCATGCGCCAGTCTTGAAATCGTAATATCAAAACTTTTAAGTTGCTCCATTATATAATGAGCAGTTGTTTGACCATCTACAGTGGCATTGGTCGCAATTATGATTTCTTTTAATTCTGGTATGCTGGCTCTTTCAATCAGGGCGCTAATATTTAAGTCACTAGGGCCAACACCATCCAGAGCAGATAATGTGCCGCCAATCACATGATACAAGCCGCGAAAAGAACCAGACCTCTCAAGCGCCCATAAATCCGATACATCTTCGACTACACAAATTTGACTATTGTCACGTTTCGAGCTTTCACAAATATGACATGGGTTTTCCACATCTAAATTGCCGCAATTTACGCAAGGATGAACATTTTCTGCCACGTCGGATAATGCGCCAGCTAGGGGCCTCATCAAACTGTCTTTCTTCTTGATGAGCTGAAGTGCTGCGCGACGCGCTGATCGTGGGCCAAGTCCTGCAATTTTAGACAGTAAGCTAATCAGGTGATCTAATTCATTGGTGCTTGATGAAGATTTATACATATTTTAAGGGGCCCCTAAAAAGGCAAGTTCATTCCTTCAGGAAGATCAATGCCACCGGTTAATTTTGACATCTCGCTTTTATTAAAAGCATCAACTTTCCTTTTTGCATCATTAAAGGCGGCAACAATTAGGTCTTGGACCATATCTGTATCGTCACTGTTAAAAATACTCGGATCAATTTTTAAATCCCGCATTTCAAACTTACCGTTTAATGTAAGGCTCACAAGGCCACCTCCTGAAGTTCCCAAATGCTCTGATTTTTGCAGTTCTTCTTGCATTTGAGCCATTTTAGACTGCATTTCTTGAGCTTGTTTCATCATTTTGCCTAGGTTCTTCATGACAGCATCCTTAAATGTTATTGAAATTCAGACTTGGATATAAGTGTTTATTCAAATTCATCAAGACCAAATTCGTCTGAACTAATCAAATAATTATCGTCTAACCCTTCCATGGGAAGGGTAAACTCATCTTTAATTTTTCGAATGTCAGTAATATTTGCGTCTTCAAAATTGTTGAGAACAGATTTTATTAATTCGTTACTGAGGATCATTTTTTTAAGTGCATTCTGTTCAGCAATGTCTTGTTCATATAGGCTATCGTCACCCTCTTCCGTAGAACGAGAAATCATCCAGCTTTGCCCGGTCCATTTTTTTAGGCTTGCTGACATTCGGCTGGTAAGATTATTAGGAACATGTTGATTAATTCTTATGTCAACACGACCGATATCATAACTGACCAATCTGACATTATCATTCAAATGAAATGTTATATCGGGCTCGCCTTGTTTTTCAAACAGTTTGACCATTTCTTCAAAACTTGTGGGCGGAGTTATAAACTCTTCATCGGCTGGCTGTACGGGGTCACTAATGCGAATTGCCGCTTGGCCGGTTCCCTGTATTACATTAAAAGCTTGTGGCGCGCCTCCATCACTCGGCGTGTTATCAATATGTGTGGTTGTTGCTTGAGCCGAAGCACCCGTACCACCTCCACTTGAGGAACCTTGTGCATTCGCTCTGGTTTGTGGTGTATTTTTGATTTGCTTAACCAAATCTTCGGGTGTTGGTAAGTTTGAACTGTACGTAAGGCGAACAATTACCATTTCTGCAGCAGAAATAGGGTTAGGAGAAATGCGAACTTCTTCTGTCCCTTTCAGGAGCATTTGCCAAGTACGTGTTAAAACTGGAATGCTGAGCCCTTGGGCCATTTCTAGCCCCTGTTTACGTTCCGCTTCTGATGTGACAAGATCATCACCTGCATCTGGCACAACTTTTAATCGCGTAAGCCAATGGGTAATCTCAAGCATATCTTGTATGATTACGGCAGGATCTGCGCCATGATGAAATTGGTAGCGGAGTTTCGCCAGCGCATCGGCTGTTTTACCTTCGAGAATATTTTTATAAAGATCAAAAATCTGCGCCCGATCTGCAAGGCCGAGCATGTCGCGAACTTGTTCTTCACTCACCTTTCCTGCACCGTGGGCAAAAGCCTGGTCCAGCAATGAGAGGCCATCACGAACCGACCCTTCAGCCGCACGTGAGATCATGGCCAGTGCGCTTTCTTCGATTTCACATTTTTCCTTAACGGCAATATTGGAATAATGTCCCATTAATTCTTCAATTGAAATGCGTCGTAGATCAAAACGCTGACAACGGCTAAGCACGGTAACGGGAACTTTACGGATTTCAGTTGTGGCAAAAATAAATTTTACATGTTCCGGTGGTTCTTCTAACGTTTTAAGAAGTGCGTTAAAAGCGTTTCTTGAAAGCATGTGAACTTCATCGATGATATATATTTTAAAACGCGCTGACACGGATGCATATTTAACACCATCAATGATTTCACGAATATCATCAATGCCGGTGCGGCTGGCGGCATCCATTTCCATCACATCTACATGACGAGATTCGCTAATGGAAGTACAGTTCTCACATTCACCACACGGTTCAATGGTGGCTGAACCGTTTCCATCTTTACCAATACAGTTAAGGGCTTTTGCAATAATACGTGCGGTGGTGGTTTTACCAATACCGCGCACACCTGTTAAAATAAAGGCGTGGGCAAGCCGTCCCGTTTCAATGGCATTTGATAGTGTTCTGACCATGGCATCTTGGCCGATAAGTTCAGCAAAATCGACGGGGCGGTATTTCCGTGCCAGTACTCTGTAATGAGTGTCTTTATCGGTGGTTTCTGACATTAAGTATATTATCCTCGCCATTTGATGAATCAGTCTTAGACAGACTATAAATTTACTATGACGGGAATGCTATAGGCGAAGTGGAAAATATTTAATTATTTTTATGAAAAGTGAGAGATTGGACAACCCAGCGATCTCGTTACGGTTGCTCCCTTCCAGGCCTGGCCGGATTGGCGAGTAAACTGTCCGCCAATCTCTCGGGCCTTATATGATCCTTTTTTATTCAGATTTCAAGACAATTTTCATCATTAAATCTTAGATACTGGTAATTTTTAAAAAATTCTGTCAAACATTTGACAAAGGAACATTTAATGAATTTTTCTACATCTTGCATATTTGCTGAATTCCCACTTGACCCTTGCGATCCGATAAGGTCGGATGAAGAAGAAATAAATTCTTTAGTTTATGCTGAAAACACTAGATTTATGGCCTTTTTTGATGGGCTCGCCTTAGTTAAAAGTGCAGATGATATTACCCCCATATATTTTACCTATAAGGATATAAATGAATATGTGGAAGATGAAATTATCTTCTTAGGTAAAGACGATGTTCAAGCATATTTTGCAGTAAATGTTAGAAATAAAAACAGTTTGCAAGGCTCGGGTGCTTATCTAGATTTAAGAACGATTGCCAGAAAAGCCACAAAAGAGGGATTCTCTTCTGTTCCGTCACTCCTTGCGCGTGGAAAAATGTTACTTGATTGGCACAGCAGACATAAACATTGCGCCAATTGTGGCGCACTCAGCATCAGCGGCAAAGGCGGGTATGTTCGAAAATGCCCCTCGTGTGATACAGAGCATTTTCCCAGAGTAGATCCTGTGGTTATTATGATGATCACTTATGCGGATAAATGTTTATTAGGTCGTAGCCCCCATTTTCTTACCGGTATGTATTCCGCTCTGGCTGGGTTTATGGAACCTGGAGAAACCATCGAAGAAGCTGTTAGACGAGAAGTATTGGAAGAAGCGGGCATAATAGTAGGCAAGGTGAGTTATATTAAAAGTCAACCCTGGCCCTTTCCATCATCATTAATGATTGGCGCAATTGGTCAAGCAAAGGACGACAAGATAAATATTGAAAATGATGAGTTAGAAGGAGCTAAATGGTTTAGCAAACAGGAAATTCGCGATGTGATAAAAAGTGGCGGCGATGATCATTTCCGTGTGCCGGAAAAATTTGCCATCGCCAGACATCTTCTTGAATATTGGCTCGAGGAAGATTAATCGCCGCGTTTGTCAATTCGGTATTTTGATTGCGGGTAACTTCCTAAAATTCGGAATTGATTGGTGAAAAACCCTAATTCTTCAAAGGCATGTTTTACACCAATATCATCTGGATGGCCTTCAATATCGGCATAAAATTGAGTAGCACAAATTTCACCGTCCAATTGGTAACTTTCCAGTTTCGTCATGTTTACACCGTTGGTGGCAAACCCTCCCATCACTTTATAAAGGGCCGCAGGTGTGTTTTTTACCTGAAAAATAAATGACGTCATTGTTGGTTGGTCTCTTGGCAGTTCTTTTAAAGGTTCCCTTGAAAAAACTACAAACCGCGTAGTATTATGACTGGCGTCTTCGATGTCTTTTTGAATAGATTCTAGTCCGTATATTTCCCCGGCAAGTGAAGATGCAATAGCCCCTATTTTAGGATCTTTTAGTTCGGCCACATGTTTTGCGGCTGCGGCGGTATCCGCAAAAACTTCTCGGCGAATACCTAATGCATCAAGGGTTCGTCTACATTGTCCAAGAGCTTGTTCATGACTACGTACGGCGACCAAATCTTCTACTTTAGTGCCGGGTAAAACCAATAAATTGTGATTTATGCGTAAAAAGTGTTCGCCAATTATATGCAAACTGGAATGGGGTATTAAATAATGAATATCTGCCACCCGACCCGCAACACTATTTTCTATCGGAATGGCTGCATATTTCGCCTCACCTTCTTCAACTGCGGCAAGAGCATCTTCAAATATTCGACAAGGTAATACATCCATATCTGGAAACAATTCTCTCGCTGCGAGGTTGGAATATGCGCCTGGTTCACCTTGGAACGATATCAAATTATCGGCAATGTTTTTCGTCATGATTTCTTTTTCTCCAATTATGAAAGCAGTATTAAATTTTCCCGTAAATCTGTCAACGAAAGACCTTATATTATTAGTTTATTGATTATATTAAGGATATTTAAGGAAATTATGCTTAAATCACTCTTGTCTAGAGAGCAAAAAATCTGTAAACAGGTGTCAGAGTAAAGAGTACGATTCTGATTATTACAGACATTGTCAGCTCTTTAAAAATTTAACTGTTAAAGCATACGGGGATTTACCGTGAATTCACATGATCTAAATAAAGTAGCAATGGGCGTTTTAATGGCATTGCTTTTCGTGCTGGGCCTAAATAACTTATCAGAAGTTATCTTTCATCAGGACCCAATGGCAGCAAATGCATATCCTATCGATGTAGCCTCTGTGGCATCGGCGTCTTCAGCGAATGTTGTCGTGGACGCAGGTCCAACAATTGCGGAAGCCATGCAAACGGCGAGCATTGATAAAGGCATATCAGTATTTAAGAAATGTGCAGCATGTCACACACCTGAAAGTGGCGGCAAGAATAAAATTGGACCAAACTTATATAATGTTGTTGGTAAAGATGTCGCAACGACAGGTGATTTTAAATATTCAAATGCAATGCTGGCTGTAGAAGGTGGCTGGACATATGAGTTTCTAAATACATATTTGACGAAGCCTAAAGATGCGATCCCAAAAAACAAAATGGTATTTGCCGGTCTTAAAAAAGCATCTGATCGTGCTTCTGTAATTCTATATTTACGTTCACTATCTGATGCACCTATTGATCTTCCAACAGTTGAAATAGCTGAAGTTGAAGAAATTATAGCTAATTAAGTGAATGACGGAATGAATTTAAAGCCGCTGATTAATAACAGCGGCTTTTTTTATGTTAAAATTAAAGTCGTTTTATACAAGTTAGCGGGGGCTCGTCTGTTTGAAAACTGACCACATCAATTACTTCTCTTAGTGGGTCAACACTTACTCTCATATGATGCGCATTTGCATGAAGTAGATGCATATCATCAAGCATGAAGCCTACATGGCCGGGAAAGAAGGCAATGTCTCCATGTCTGAGTTCTTGTTCTTCATCGAGTATTTCACCAATTTCTTTTTCTTGCAAATCGGCGTCTCTCGGAACCGATATACCAATTGTGGCAAAGGCCATTTGAACAAGGCCACTACAATCAATTCCCGCATTACTACGGCCACCCCAAAGGTAAGGCGAATAAAGAAATTTTAATGCTTCAGAGACGGGGTCTTTGCCAAAATCTTTTGAAACATGTGTTGCGTAAATCCAATTGCCATCGGCGAGAGGAAAAAAGCCTTCAGTTTGTTTTTCCTCCACAACTGAAACGTCTGACATCATATGTAATCGATCGACGGGTATGGATTTAAAATTCGGATTGGGATAAATATGAGTGCTTAAGGCGCTAATATGATGGGTGATTTCATGAAGGTCTGGCGTTATGTTACCCAAAGGACAATACCCTACATATCCATCTTTTAGGGATTGTCCCCATGCCCAACCATTTTTAACATCAAACACGTTAAAATATTCACCGTAAAGTAGTTGATTTGAAAGGGGAATATTTTGTTCTGGTTGATTAAATAAGGGCGCAACGCCAACAGCAACTTGGTATTTAGTTCCTGTGATATATTTTTCTGCCGTCACTTTATCTTTAAGTGAGACATTAGCTATATCGCTGCGATAAGCATGTAGTCTTTTGTCTAATTTTGCCTTCGACATTCATCCGCCTAGTTTATTATTATTTGTTTGCTTCCTCATTTGATTTTTCAATCAATTCTGCAAAATCAGTTAAAAAAACAGCCCCTTTTACAGTTCGTTGTATTAAGACACTTCTTTTATCTTTTTCATCTCTTACTCTTTTCACAAGACCTAGCATACTTAAGCAATCTATTGCGCGGGTAATAACTGGTTTTGTTACATCAATTTGCCCTGCAAGACCGCGGACAGTATGTTGCTTAGTATCAAGATAAACCGTAAGTAAGATGCTTAATTGTCTTGTTGTTAGGTCTGGTCCCTTATTTAAAACAATATTTGTTAGTGTTTGTTTCCATAAGCCTAAACCGGTATGTCCGCTTAAATTAAATTCCATTAAATTATACCCGTTCACTATATTAGTAGGAATAGTGCCAAGGAATAATCAATTTATCAACTTATTAATTTATACGTATTACGTATTATGTGGTGTATTCTTCTTTCAATAATTCGAAAACAGCTCTTATTCCCATTGCTTCGCCGCCTTTTGGTTTGCCCGGTCGATCCGATGCATTCCAGCCAAAAACATCAAAATGGGCCCATGGTATAGTATCATCTACAAAATGTTTTAAAAACAGTGCGGCAGTTATCGCCCCGCCCAAACCGGTGCTACCTATATTATTCAAGTCAGCTATATTACTATTTAATAGTTTCTTGTATGGAGTATAAAGAGGAAGAGGCCAAAGAGGATCACACTGATTATCTGAATGTATAGGTAGCTTTTTAAGGAGCATATCATCATCTGTAAAATATGGTGCAACATCCGTACCAAGGGCCACACGCGCCGCACCTGTTAAGGTGGCAAAATCGATCATTAAATCCGGTTTTTCTTCACTGGCAAGGGCAAGAGCATCACAAACAACCAAACGACCCTCGGCATCTGTATTTCCCACTTCAATAGTTGTTCCTTGGTAACTTTTAATAATATCTCCCGGTCGAAAGGCATTGCCGGCAATGTTATTTTCAACAGCAGGTATAAGAATACGCAACCTCACATCCATGCCACTTTCCATAATCATTTGACCTAAACCAAGTACGTGAGCTGCTCCACCCATATCTTTTTTCATTGTTAGCATGGCACCCGACGGTTTAATATCAAGGCCGCCCGTATCAAAACAGACGCCTTTACCCACAAGGGTTATTTTTGGCGACTTTTGATTTCCCCAAACCAAATCAATAAGTCGTGGTTCTTTCTCAGCGGCACGACCAACCGCATGAATGGTATTAAGTCCTTTTTTAAGCAGTGCTTCACCTTTGGTAATGGTGATTTTCCCCTTAAATGCTTTCGCTAGGTTTGAAGCAGTATGTGCTAAATCATCCGGACCCATATCGCATGTAGGTGTATTTACCAAGTCACGTGCCAAGGTGGTTCCCCGAACCAAACTGTTTACATGCTTTAAATCGCAATTTTTTGGCACAATTAAAATTGCTTTTTTGTTATTTTTTTTATTTAAATAATAGTCGAATTTATAATGGGCCATCGCCCAGCCAAAAGCAGCGAGATTAATATCATTATCAACCAATGTATCTGAAATATAGTAAGAACCATTTGGAAGGGATGAGGCGAGTTTTGAGAAATTCCAAGGATCAAATTTTTCACTTCCCGTACCAAAGGCAACAGCATCTAATTTACCTGATTCATGTGAAAAAATAATCACTTCACCGCAATCTGCTTTAAAATCATGTATTTTTTGCCATGTCTTATGATTTTTGTTAAGTGATTTTTGCCATTTTGCGATATTGTCCTTTGAAACGAGTGAAATGGGTATAGCATTTTTAGTA
>JABIPV010000123.1 GCA_018699075.1 Kordiimonadaceae bacterium
CACATCCAAATAAAGTTCGGCACATCTTAGGAGATAAATGTAAACGGCTTGACGCCCAAGAAGAAAGTGTTGCCCCAAGATGCACAACCGGTCCTTCACGACCCGCTGCGGATCCAGTTCCCAGCGCAATAGCAGATGTAATTGCGCTAAATATCCCTTCTTTGGCTGACATTTTGGTATTATGAAGCACATTAGCTTCCATAACTTCAGAAATGGCCCCTGCTTGTTTATTTTTCATAAACAGGGAATATATTAAACTTATAATAAATCCGCCGCAAACGGTGGAAAGTAATATGCGCCACCATTCTAGGGTTTCGACATATTCAAAGATATTTTCGGATGCATCACCAAATGCATAAAACTGCGAAATTTGTATAAGATATCTGAAACCAATAGCCGCAAGGGCAATGAGGCCGCCAATAGCAATCGCCAGTAATATGCCAATGACTTTATCATGGACATTAATATAATTTCTAAGCCATATTTGGCCTAAAATGAATGTTCTTTTTATAATACTTTTATTATTAGACATAAAATAATTTCAATTTTCACTGATTCTCAATTATTTTGCATTATATATTGACCTATTGTTGCCACTATTATCACGTTATGTATAATTAAATAAGTTATCATAAGTTTCAAGCAATCATTTTTATTGCTTAAGGTAGAGAATAAATGAAGAAAATTGGCATCGGTGCCGGAATATTATTGGTTCTTCTAATTGCTAGTGCACTTGTTGCGCCAGGTTTCGTTGATTGGAATGAATATAAATCTGAAATTGAAATGACTGCTTCTGACCTTAGTGGTCGGAATGTGACCATTAATGGTGATCTTTCACTTGCTATTCTGCCATCACCATCTTTTTCTGCTGAAGATGTTAGCGTTTCCAATGTTGAAGGTGGCGAGGCTCAAAATATAATTTCATTAAAATCCGTTGATGTGAATGTTGCCTTTTTTCCGCTGTTAAGAAGTGAGTTTCAGGTTAAGAAATTTATATTAGTAGAACCCATCGTGGCGATCGAAGTAGATGCTAATGGCCGTGGTAACTGGGAGCTAGGAGGCGCTGGGGATGCGGAAGACACAGGGAATTCGACCACAGAATTAAGTTTTGAGCAATTTCAAATCGAAAACGGTCAGATAAGCTACCAAAACTTAGCCACCAACCAACAAGAGCTTCTTCGGACGGTTAATGCAACTGTTTCGATGGATAGCTTGCAAGGCCCTTTTGATGTCCAAGGAAATGCCAGATATAAAAACCTACCAGTATCTACAGAAGTGATGTTGGGGATTATGCGTGACGGACGAAAAGTTCCGGTGAATATTTCAGCAGGCTTATTGGATAATGATGTACAACTTAAGTTTTCAGGTGGAATTCTCTTGGACGAAACGTCACCGCAAGTCGAAGGTAACGTTAGCGTAAATGCAGGGGATATAGGTGATTTATTCTTAGCATTATCCTTACTTGATCCGGAAAATACCAATCAAGCCAAACAAGTCTATAACCAGCCTTTGTCCCTGGAAAGTAAAGTCGCTTATGGTGGTGATGCCATTAAAATATCAGAGCTTGAGTTTGAAATGGGCGAAAGTCGGGGCAATGGTAATCTTACAACGACCTTCAGTGATCTTTACCGTTTTAATGGCGCGTTAGCCATTAACAGTTTTAATTTAGACAACGTTCTTCCCGTTCTTGATGAAACGGAAGAAACGGGTGGTAGTAATTTAGACCTTCGCTTTTTGGAAAACATTGAAGGAAAATTTAATTTTAAACTAGGTGCATTACAATTTAATGAAAAAATCGCCAGTCAATTGGATCTTGATTTAACCGCAAGCGGCGGGCAATTGGAAATTACGAATGCACAAATAAACATGCCCGGTGGATCAGAACTTTCATTGGACGGTTCAATATTTTCTCAAAATAACAAACCGGAATTTATCGGTAACGCCACCTTGAATTCAGGAAATTTTAGGGCCTTTTTAGAATGGTTGAAAATTGATGTTACGAGTATTCCGACTGGGCGTCTCACTCGTCTTGCCTATAAAGGAGCCTTAAAGGCAGACCCTGACCTTATTCAAGTTTATGGTGTTGATGGAAGCTTGGATACGTTTAAGTTTAAAGGCGGTGTTTCATATGCCCTTCAAGACCGCCCCGCTTTCGGTATGGATATTTCCGTAGATAACTTAAATGTTGATAATTATTTACAGTCTTCAGAAGAGCCAATTGATTACAAACATGCGATTGCTGTACTTGGTGATTTTGATGCTAATTATAAAATCAAACTTGCAAATATAACCAGCCAAGGGATTACCATAAAAAATATTGATTTTAACGGTAACTTATTATCAGGAAATTTGAAAACAGATGTTTTAAA
>JABIPV010000355.1 GCA_018699075.1 Kordiimonadaceae bacterium
CTTCGATTATGAAAGTTCTGCCAAGAAACAACTCAAAGGTAGCATTTATTTAGCAAAAGTCACCCGTGTCGAACCATCCTTACAAGCCGCATTTGTGGATTATGGGGGCAACCGTCATGGATTTTTAGCTTTTAGCGAAATTCATCCTGATTATTATCAGATACCTGTAGCAGACCGCGAAGCGCTCATAGCTGCAGAAGCAGCCGCGAATGCGAAAATTTTTGCTGAGGAAGAAGAAAAGCATGAGAAGAGAGCTGCTAGAAATGCTAAGAAATCAAAATCAGTAAAGGCAGAAGCGACAAAATCTGACGACGTCATCACAGATGACGATTCCCCAGAAGAAGAAAATTCCGAAGAAAAAACTTCAGAAGAAGTCACGACTGAAGAAGATACTTCTGAAAGTGAAGTTTCTGAAGAAAACGCTGAAGAAAAAACAAAAGAAGCTGATACACCATCCGCAAAAGAAACGGATGACGAAGAAGATGATGATGATGCATCTTCAAATACTTCTGAAGAAGAAGAGGAAGAAAAACTTCGCATAAAAATGGCGAAGCGTCTTCGTTACAAATATAAAATCCAGGAAGTTATTAAGAAAAATCAAATTATTCTTATCCAGGTTGTTAAAGAAGAGCGTGGCAATAAGGGTGCTGCCCTTACGACTTACCTTTCTTTACCAGGACGCTACTGTGTCTTAATGCCAAATACATTACATGGTGGCGGTGTAAGCCGCAAAATTGCTAATGTTAAAGACCGTAAGAAACTTAAAAATATTCTCAGCAGTTTAAATATGCCCAAAGGTCACGCGTGTATTATTCGCACGGCCGGCAATAACAGAACTAAGCCGGAAATTACACGTGATTATGATTATCTAAAACGTATGTGGGAAGCTATTCGCGAGCATACCTTAAAATCAATTGCCCCGAGTTTAATATACGAAGAAGGCGATTTGATTAAAAGAAGTATACGTGACTTATATACCCGTGACATTGGAGAAATCCTTGTTGAAGGTGAATTCGGATATAATACTGCCAAAGATTTTATGGGCATGTTAATGCCCCAACATATGAAAAAAATTCATCATTATGATGAACAAATCCCACTGTTTCAACGCTATCAAGTTGAAACCCATTTGGATAGTATGTATAGCCCGACGGCACAGTTAAAATCCGGCGGCTACATCGTTATTAACCCGACTGAAGCATTGGTTTCAATTGATGTGAATTCTGGTCGTGCGACTAAAGAACATAATATCGAAGAAACAGCCGTAAAAACCAATCTGGAAGCTGCAGCAGAAATTGCACGTCAATTGAAATTACGCGATATGGCTGGACTTGTGGTTATTGATTTCATTGATATGGAAGATAACCGAAACAACCGTGCTGTTGAAAGAAAAATGAAAGCCTGTTTAAAGGCTGACCGCGCACGAATTCAAGTAGGCCGCATCAGTTCATTTGGTTTAATGGAAATGTCACGTCAACGTCTTCGAGTTGGTGTGCTTGAATCAAGCACTAATGCTTGCCCACATTGTGAAGGTAGTGGAGTATTACGTTCTGAACAGTCCCAAAGTTTACATATTCTTCGTATCATTGAAGAAGAAGGCATACGTGCGAAAAATTCTAAATTCACTGTGTATCTGCCCTCTAGTGTTGCGGTCTATATTTTAAATAATAAAAGATCAAATCTGCTAGAATTAGAAAAACGCTATGATTTCAGTGTAACAATTGCCATTGATAACGAATTAACAGCCTCTGCCCATCGGATGGAAAAATCAGGAAAACCATCTAGGACAGCTCAAAAACGTAAAGACTCTCTTGAGTTGGGGAAAGATGTTAATAAGCTTATTGATGTTACAGAAGAAGATGTATCTCCCGTAGAAGATAAAGAAGAACGAAACGAGAGACCAAAACGTCGTCGCCGTAGAAGAAAAAATCAGTATAATAAAAATGCTGATCGACCTGAACAGCAAACGGAAACTTCTGAAACTCAAGACCAAGATCAAAATGATCAAGAAGTTCAAAGCGAACAAAGTGACGAAACGAAAGACACTCAAAACCGTCAGCGCCCTCGCCGCCCTCGCCGTAACAGAAGATATAATAAAGATAAGCCACCTTATGATGAAAATAAAGATGGCGAAAGTTCTGACGTAAAACCTGAAGTTTCTGCTCCTGAAAAAAGCGTAGAAAATAAGACAGAACAAGCACCTGAGGCTGAAAAGCCAAAAAGAGCCCCTCGCCGCCCTCGTAAACCACGCGTAATTTCTGATGATGTAAAACCTGACGATGTTAAAGCTGAAGATACGAAAAAAGCCGCCCCCAAAAAAGCTAAAGCAGAAAAACCAAAAGAGGATAAGCCTGCTGCTGTAAAGCCAAAGGCTGATAAGCCAGCTGACGACAAACCGAAGAAAAAGGGTTGGTGGTCTCGTGCTATGAGTTAAGAGACAGTAATTAATTAATAAACCCGGTTTTTTATAAATCCGGGTTTATTTTTGCCATATTCCATAATTATATTCACGCTGTATTAATAATAACAGGACTTAAATAAGACCATATTTGACGAAATAACCTACAAGGCTTACAATCCTATTATGAATAGCAACCCAATTATAAATGCATGGTCCCGAATTTTCAGTATAATACTGATATATTCTTTCGTTTCTGCAAATGTAGCGCAAGCACAAGGGCGTGGCCTTTCATTAATTAGAGATGCTGAAATCGAACAAATTATTCGTGATATCACTGAGCCCATCTTTGAAGCCGCTGAATTAGATAAAGATGCCGTTAAAACATACTTGCTAAATGATAATACTATTAACGCTTTTGTTATGGGCGGGCAAAACGTATTCATTAATTCTGGCCTTCTTCTGGAAGCAGAAAAAGTTAACCAAGTAATGGGCGTTATCGCTCATGAAACGGGACATATTACAGGCGGGCACCTTTCCAGAATGGATGCCGGCATGTCACAAATGATGTCCTATAGCTTACTTGGTGTCCTTCTTGGGATTGGCGCCATGGCCGCGGGCTCTGCTGATGCTGGTATGGCTTTAATGATGGGTGGCCAACATGTTGGATATCGTTCGCTGCTAAAATTTACCCGAACGCAAGAATCATCTGCTGACCAGGCAGCTATTACATTTCTTGAAAAAGCTGGAATATCTGGAAAAGGTTTACTTGAATTTTTTGAAATACTTGGTGATCAGGAACTTGTTCCAGAAAGATATCAGGACCCTTACGCCAGTACCCATCCAATGAACTCAATCAGGATCACAAGGTTACAAGATCAGGTTGCAGCTTCACAATTTGTAGATAGACCAACTGACCCTGTACTCGAAGAAAAATTTAAACTACTTCAAGCTAAGTTATTTGGATATTTAAAAGCCTTTCATGCAACCATGGTCAAATACCCTAAAAAAGATAAAAGCTCTATCGCTCGCTATGCCAGAACTTTTGCCTATCAAAAAGATCATAAAACAGAAGAAGCACTTCTAGAAATAAACAGTCTGATCGAAGAATCCCCGGACAATCCGTTTTACTATGAAACTAAAGCGCAAATTTTATATGAAGACGGCCGTGTGATTGAATCGTTAGAACCATACAAAAATGCCGTTAACAATCTTCCGAATTCGGCATTACTGCGTATGTCATATGCGCAAGCAATGATTAGTTCCGATGATGATCAATATCTTGAGGAAGCGATTGAAAATTTAGAAATTTCGCTGCGTATTGATCCTATAAATAGCTTTGGTTGGAAACAAGCATCAATTGCTTATCATCGTAGTAACAATGCTGCGCTAACCCATTATTCCACCGCGCAACATTTTTTAATGTCAGGTGACCTTAGAGGTGCTATGGTAAACGCACAAAAAGCAGCTCAATTATTACCAAAAAATACGCCGCGCTGGATTAAAGCCCAAGATATATTGGTCACAACTCAATCAAATATGAGTGAGCGCCAAAGAACACAACAAGAAAAACAACAAAAAGAAAACACCGAGCGCAGACAAAAAGAAAGAAACAGGTCTAGATAAATGAAACATACAAAATTAACGGCAGCCGTTTGCTTAACCATCCTTGGTGCAGTATTATTTTCAATTTTTGGCAATGCCCAACAAAGCAGCCCGGTTAATAGCTCTCAAAACACAACATTCAATGCTATGGAAAAAGAAGCCATTAATGCGCTTATCCGTGATTATATTTTAACTAACCCTGAAATTATCCCAGAAGCTGTTGAAGTATTAAGATCGCGCCAGAATGCCAACGCCCTTAGTAGTGCGGAAGATCTATTATATAACGATGGGTATAGCTTCGTTGCAGGTAATAAAAATGCATCAGTAACCATTGTTGAATTTTATGATTATAATTGTGGTTACTGCAAACAAGTTCCTGATGTATTTGCCCGCCTTCTTGAAGAAGACGATGATGTAAAAATTATTTATAAAGAACTACCGATTTTAGCCGAATCTTCTCAATATGCGTCAGTAGCGGCTATGTCATCAATAAAACAGGGTAAGTTTATAGAATTTCACAATGCCATGATGAAAAACAAACGCCCATTAACCGAAGACCTTGTGCTACAAATTGCGCGTGACGCTGGCCTTGACGAAGAGAAATTAATTGCGGGAATGGACGACCCTGAAATTGAAACCAATATTATGAAAACAAAATATCTTGTTCAAAATATTGGTGTTTCCGGAACGCCAGGTTTTGTCATTGGCACGCAAATCATTCCAGGTTTTATTTCTTATGATAAGCTCAAGGAAATTGTCGATACAGAACGTAAAACATAATCTATATTCTTTTCTTCACAGTATAAAAAAATAATCTAAAACCGGGCTTCACAGTCCGGTTTTTATCTGTCATAAGTTCTGCCATATTTATTTAATTTTGTATTTTTGGAATTTCTTTTCATGGCAACTACACATCAAACAAAAGTCCTTATCATTGGTTCTGGCCCCGCGGGCTATACTGCGGCGATTTACGCAGCACGTGCAAATCTTAAGCCGATCATCGTTCAGGGGATGGAACCAGGCGGTCAGCTTACAATCACAACTGACGTTGAAAACTATCCTGGTTTTGGTGAAGCAATTCAGGGGCCATGGTTGATGGAACAAATGAAAGCGCAAGCTGAGAATGTGGACACCATAATCATTACTGACTTCATCACAGATGTAGATTTCACAAAACGTCCTTTCGTTTGTAAAGGCGACAGCGGCGATACATATATTGGTGACACTGTTGTGATTGCAACGGGCGCACAAGCAAAATGGCTAGGCCTTCCGTCCGAAGAAGAATATCAGGGCCGCGGTGTTTCTGCCTGTGCTACGTGTGATGGTTTCTTTTACCGAGGCAAAGAAGTAATTGTTGTTGGCGGCGGTAACACAGCCGTAGAAGAAGCAATTTTCTTAACCAATTTTGCATCAAAGGTAACGCTTATTCATCGCAGGGATGAGCTTCGTTCTGAAAAAATCCTACAAGACAGATTATTTGCCAATGAAAAAATCGAATGCGTTTGGAATAGTCAACTTGATGAAATTCTTGGCGATGCACCTCCAATGGGCGGCGTAACGGGAGTACGCATTGAAAATGTTAAAACCGGTGAGAAAAGTGAAATTCCAGCCCACGGTGTTTTCATCGCCATCGGCCACGCCCCGTCTACAGAGCTTTTCAAAGGCAAAATTGACATTAACGAGCGCGGCTATATAAATACTGCACCAGATAGTACCGAAACAGATATTGCGGGCGTTTATGCCGCAGGCGATGTAACCGACGAGAAATACCGTCAGGCCGTGACTGCTGCGGGAATGGGGTGTATGGCTGCACTTGAGGCTGAAAAATTTATTGCGGAAAATGAGTAATAATAAAGAGAGATTATATGGACTGGGATAAGTTACGCATATTTCATATTGTTGCCACCGCCGGCAGTTTTACCCATGCGGGTGAAACACTTGGCCTAAGCCAATCTGCTGTTAGCCGCCAAATCCGTACATTAGAAGAAAGCCTTCAATCATCCCTTTTTAATCGCCATGCACGCGGACTGATCTTGACAGACGAAGGTGAAACGTTATTTGAAACGACGAAAGATGTGTTTTCTAAAATTCACGTGGCCGAACAACAAATACTCGAAGGCACTGAAATTCCTCGGGGTAAACTTAAAATCACAACCACAAACAGTTTTGGGTCCACCTGGATGATGAACAATATTGGTAAGTTCATCGAAAAATACCCAGAAATTCGTGTTCAAATGCTTATTGGTGATGAAGATTATGACCTTTTAACCCGAAAAGCTGATGTAGCAATTCGTTTTCATCCCGCAGAACATTTGGATTTGATACAAAAACATATTAGTACTTTTAATTATCACCTTTATGCTTCCCCGCAATATTTGAATGAATTTGGTCGGCCAAAAACACCGGAAGACCTTGATGATCATAAGTTACTGACCTATGGGAATACAGCCTCCAGTCCTATTGATAATATTAACTGGGTGCTTGATTTTGGGGCGACAAAAAAACGCATACCGATTTTGGAAATAAACAATATTTCCGGTTTATTACAAGCGATTAAGGCCGGTGTCGGCATCGGTGCCTTACCCGATTATCTGGTGCAAGGGTCAACAAATATCGTGCGTGTTCTTGAAGAATATGAAGGCCATGAATTCCCAGCTTACTTCGTTTATACAAGCGAGCTAAGAAAATCAAAACGTATAGCCGCGTTTAGGGATTTCATCGTTTCAGAATTCAGCAAAACCAGTTTTTAATTAGTCTGTTTCTAAGCTATGCGTTTTTTGCATGGCAGATACGACTTTTTGCCGCTACTCATTCCAAAACTGATCAGCTATAACATTAATCAGATGTTGAGAAACATCCTAGATAGCTCTTTAGTTATTTAGATGTGATGGTGCCGCATCCTCCCCCTTTACGGCCCATCACAAGTTTCATACTCTCCCCAAGATATGAAACCTCCCTATATTTTGTAACTTGCCGGGTCTTTTGACCCGGCATTTTTTTGTCTTTTTCAAACTGGCAATGGCCCTTTGACACCTGCCCTAAACTATCTATACTTAGCTTCAATAAATATTCTGCGGCATAAATTCAGGGAAAAAATGACTAAATATTCACGTTGGCTAACGATGGCTGCTTAATGCATGGTCGGGGCAACAGCGGCATTTTTCATTTTACGGCGATCCAAGAATAGGCTACACGCTAATTAAATTAGCTGCACGCAATCATACTCAAATAGCAAACACTTAAAAAATCATACGGAAAACCAATGGAAATTAATGTAAATTTTTTGGAAAACCTCAGACTTGAAGCAAAGTTTGATGACTTTACCGTCACCACTGATCAACCCATTCGTTATAAGGGCGATGGTACGGCGCCAAGTCCGTTTGACTACTTCCTCGCCTCCTCTGCGCTGTGTGCGGCATATTTTGTTCGGGTTTATTGCCTTGCCCGTAAAATCCCCACAGAAGACATCAGATTATCGCAAAATAACATTATTGATCCGGAAAATAGATATAAGCAAATATTCAAAATTGATGTGGAACTTCCAGAAAGCATTACAGATCGTGACCGCGCCGGAATATTAAGATCGATTGATCGATGCACGGTTAAAAAAGTGGTTCAGGAAGGCCCAGAATTTAAAATCGAAACCGTTGATAGCATCGCGGGCGATGCCGCGCTAATGTATAGTGATCAAGCACTGGGCGACGCGCAGACAAAGATTATTGGGAAA
>JABIPV010000378.1 GCA_018699075.1 Kordiimonadaceae bacterium
GTCTTAGACCAAGAGCCAAAGCTTTACCGGTTACGAATTTAGTTTGCGGCATTGGCCCTTCGGCACTATCCACAAGCAAAATCACGCCATCAACCATACTAAGAATGCGTTCTACTTCGCCGCCAAAGTCAGCATGTCCTGGTGTGTCGACGATGTTAATACGGTGATCGCCCCAGTCAACCGCCGTACATTTTGCAAAGATCGTGATACCACGTTCTTTTTCAATTTCGTTGCTGTCCATTGCTAGTTCTTCAACGGCTTCATTATCGCGGTACATTCCGCTTTGCTTGAACATTCCGTCAACGAGAGTGGTTTTTCCGTGGTCAACGTGGGCAATAATGGCAATATTACGTAAGGTCATGTTGTTTAATCGCTAAATAATTTCAGGGGCTTTTTCAAAGTTGGCGCAGTATAGCCATCTTTTGTCCATTGTCTATGTAAACTTGCGAATGTAACTAAAATCTTTTCTTACTTACTTAATACGTTCATTTTCATGGGGGGAGGTGGTGGCGTGGGGACCCTATGCCACTGGAATTCTTTGCCCTTTACGTATTTTTCAAACCACGACATTTCCACGTTCATTTTAGATAATTTATGGCGCAATTCTTTCCAACCATGTTGTTCACGCGGGACGATATAAAGATCGGTATCAACACCATTTGATTTTAACGCGCGGTAAAGTTCGATCGATTGTTGTTTGGGTACCCGTACATCGGCCCCACCAACAATAATCATCGTTGGTGTTTTAACCTTGGCGATGTCTTTAAGTGGCGATTGGTCTCAATATACATCGATCGGTGCGTTTTCTTGCCAAGGGGTGCCACCGAACCAAGGGGTGCGGTAAATGCGAGTGTCGCTTTGGCTATACATTGAAATCCAGTTTACGGTGCCGGCGGCCGATGATGCGGCTTTAAACCTATCTGTATATGTAATGATTTTATTGGTCATATGTCCGCCGGCGCTGTAGCCCATTTTGACCAATTTATCACCGTCAACTATGCCTTGTTCAATCAGGTGATCAACGCCCGCCATAACATCAAGGTGGGATTGATTGAAATAATGACCGACCATGTCCCGCACGAATGCGTCACCGTAGCCTAAACTGCCGCGGTAATTGGGTCTTAAAATTGCGTATCCATTTGTGGCAAGTATGGGGGCGTATGATTCAGGGGCATAAATCCCCCACTGATCGGATGAACGTGGCCCACCGTGGGTTTGCACGACAAGGGGATAACGCGTGCCTTTTTTATAATTATCAGGATAAATAAGTGTTCCTTCTATTTGTACCCCGTCGGCACCTTTCCATGTTACTATTTCCTGGGTCGGCAGATCAAATTGTCTCGCTAAATCATTAAAGATATTTGTGACTTGCGTTAGGCGTCCGTTTTTTAAGTGCCAATAATCACCATTATTATGGGCGGTACGGATTGATAACGCGTGGCTGTCTGACGGCGGTGAATATTGCCAGTTTCTAACGGTATGTTCGCCGCTGGTAAGTTCTGTTATCTCACCGGATGCAATATCAAGGCTAAAAAGTTCACTATGAACACCAAGGTTGGCTTTAAAATAAATGCTGTTGCCGTCTTTCGACCAGTGGGCCTGTTCAATATCATGATCAAAATCACCGAGCATTTGTCTTGCTCTGCCGTTTCCACTTGCAGAAATAATGAATAGATTATCTTCAAAATATGGTTGATCATTTTCATTGGTCCAGGCGATATAAAGCACGGATTTGTTATCTGGGGAAAGCTCAACACCCCCTTCAGGGTTTTTATTATATGTCACACGCGTTGCGTCCTGACCATCCGCATCCATGATCCAAATTTCACTTTGCAGTGCAGCATCAAGAAGAGGGTTTGGGCTTCTTTGATGAATAATGTTTTTGCCATCGGGGGAGAGTTTGTAATTCGTAACGCTGAAATCACCATCAGTGACACGGTTTATCAACTTATCTTTTACGGTGATGCGCCAAAGGTGTTTTTGTTGATAATTTTGTTCGAACTTAAAAATATCATCTTTTTCTTCTTCGCGCTCAATTTGGTCTTCGCTTTTTTCATCACTAGCGATGAAATAAATTCCATTGCCGTTGGGTGACCACTGCGCCGAAGAAACGGCAGTATTATGATTTGTAAAGCGGAGGGCCTCACCGCCCGTAGCGGGCATTATATAGACTTGCGGTTTTTCGTCGTTGCCTCTTTTGCTAATGAAAAGGATTTGTTGACCGTTGGGTGACCATTTTGGCGCGGTCGCATCGGCGACGTTAGAGGACATTTGAACGGGGTTTCTGCCATTGATACCGATTTTCCAAATGGTCTTCATATTGAGGTTCGCATCCCAATTGGCGAGGCTTTGAACATAAAGCAGACTATTACCATCGGGGGAGAGCTGCGCATTATTAAGGGAAGGGACGTTGAGAAGGTCAGCCATGGTCATTGGCTTCGCGTGTGCGCTAAACGAACCGACCAGAAATAATAATATTACAAAGATGTTTTTCAAAACTTACCCTTTTTGTTGATTATTTTAAAAAGAGCTTATCAGTTCATTTTAGGTTTTGCAAATTAGGTTTGGGCCTAAGAAAATAACCATGCAATGCCGATGGGAAAGGCCGGTATAATTAGTCGAATGAAGGGCGTAGTATATTCACCCGGTAACATATTGATGAAATTTTCCGTATAGAAAATACCAATTAATATCAGCAGGGAAAATGCCAGGCTTGGGTCAACATTAAACATCTGCATGGCCACACATAGAATGATTAAATATCCGGGATAAAGTGCAGACGCGCCAAAAGGAAATTTTGGATGCGGAAAATTAAGTATTAAATAAGTACCAAGCGCCGCAATTAATATCATCATCAGGTTTTCACTTAAGGGAATATCTGCGCCCTGGGAAATAACATATAACCCAACAGCCGCCCAGAACAGGGCCACGGGCGCCTGAAGATCGTTATATTGAATATCTTCCATTTTTAAGAATAATATAATCGACAAAATAGTGACAAACGCCAATGAATAAAGATCGCCCTTTGCCACGGGAAAGGTTGTGTTATTGGCATAAATCCAAAACACAACAAGGATCATCAGCGCAATATGAACATGGGGTGATATTAAATTCATTTTTGGATAACGGTCTTGTAAAAAACCAAAACACAGTGAGATTAGTGAAATCCAAAATAACTGATCGGTATTTGTCCGTACGGGTAATGTGGGAAAGCCGTAAAATATCAATAACGTAATGATGAAGGCAATGATCAGAGATGAATTGGCCAAGGTATGCCCCAGACCCTCACCAGCAAAATAACGAAATAAGCCATGACCAATTATCGTGATCAAAAATGGCAAGACCATTAACATGATAATCGGTTCATTAAAATTGAGCACTTAATTTTTTCCCCTTAATGGTGAACACATGATTTATATTTATAGGAATTATAATTTTCGAACAACAGGCTTTTTTTAAAGATTCTTTTTTGTTTTTAGTGTTTAGGGACGTTTTGGTTAAAAAAAAGAGCTTTTTATCACAAAAAAGTGATTGTGATATTTTTGCTGCACATGGGGTCAAATTTACTCAAAAGTGTTGAGATTTAGCCGTTTTAAGCACATTCATAAGTGTAACATAAAAGACACAGTGTGGCATTTTTGTTTATGCTAAGTTATTGTAAAATAAAGGTAAAATAAGGCTTGCAATATGATTTGAAATGACTAATTTTAAGTTATCGCAGTCTTCTTGGTGTAGGAACGATTGCAAAGCTGAAAGAGTATTTCCTCCATTTACTTGGGCCATCCTGAAAAATCAGGATGGCTCTTTTCTTTTTTGGGGGTGTGATTATTAATTTACTCTGACCCCTTTGATCGATTAAATTATTTCAATTTCGTCATATATACTGCGATATGCTGATAAATTTTGATTTTATCAACGCGCGTAATCGGTCCGCTCTGTGTAGGGTCCGGATAAAAGTTTGTGCCGTCAAAAAAACCGGAATTTGGAGGTCGTTTTATCGTGGTACTATTTGTTTTGGTTTGAATATATTTTCTTGACAATAGAATATGTGTCGCACCGATTTTTTTTGCCTGATTTATAGAATGTCCGTTAGTGCGAAGTTTACTATTAAATGAACTTGTTCCTAGTACGACATAGTTATCATCTTTGAATTTCACCATTTCATTTTCAATGTTTTCACATTGAATTAAATCAGGTTCCTGATTTTCGGTTAACATAACAAAATTGGAATTAGAATTTGAACTACTAGATACAGGGAGATAGGATATGCTATAGGGATTGCTGGCGCAGCTAGCTAAGAAATAGCACATGCACAAAATTGATGTTCTATTTACCATTATAAATTCCTCTTAAAAAGAATGATATAAGTCGATTTCTATAAAATTAATTTTATCCATCCATGTTAGGCAATTTGATTTAATTATAGGTATCTCTATTTTTTATTTTCAACCGAAAAAGATAAATTTGTTAAATATTTATTCAAATCTTCCCAATTAATTAAAACTCCTATTATTTGAACTAAATAATAATCCGAATAATCCGAATTTGCAGACGTATTGTTAAACTCAAAATCAAGGTTTTTTGTTCTAAAGTAATTAGGAATTTTAACACGGTGCGCAGATTTTTTCACCCACTTCTCATCAGTTATGATTTCCATTAAGGAGTCAAATTCAAAAATACCATCGGTTATTGGAAATTTAACTGAGTTTTGAGTTTCATCAATAAATAGTAGGTATTCACTTCCAACTTTTAAACTCAAAATTTCTTGAAAGTTGATCGTAGCCGTTGGCTTTCCTTTAAATGATGAAATAACTTTGGCATTGTAATTAAACAATACCCCTGTATCATTTATTTCATCTGAGATATTTGCTCCAGTCACTTTTACTTGAGCTACTATATTAGATGACTTATAAAGCTCTTGTATCGTCACATCAGCTAGCGTAAGAGCATGGGAATTTATATTAAATAAACACATAAATCCTATAAGTATAAAACAACATTTAACTTTATTTCTTATAATCAAATCATCCCCCAATCATTGGGGGCAATGTAAAGTGATTTTTGTGATGATAAAGACCCCAAGTCATTTCCCCCATTATTGGATTAATGTTTATGTGAATAAACATAGCATTAAATGATTATTTATAAAACCATGTCTATCCATAAATAACTTAAAGTATTTTTAGGTGTAATTCAAATAGTCCCTCTTTGAGGGGCTTTTATTTGTTTTGGAATGGATTACGGCCTTCGCCGCAATGACGGGGGAGTGGGAGAGTTGCTTTTCATTAAAATTCCATAACGTCATCCTCGCGGAGGCGGGGATCCATTTCTATGCTGATAGATTTATCCATTTAGAAATGGATCCCCGGGTCAAGCCCGAGGATGACGGTGTGGTGTGTTAGGTGTTGTTTAAATTGGCAGTGTTTTCTTTTTTATAGGCTCAAGGCCCTTTTTATGAGTTGCGACGATAGGTCTTCTGCGGCTGCTTGGCTTTCAAGATATGTTTTATTCGCCGCATGCCCTGAACTATCATCGATTGTTTGACCTGCTTTCATTTTTGCAAGGCCCAGTAGATAATCTTGAAGTTGTTCTTCTGGGTTGTAGGGTTTGCCTTGACCGAGATGTTCGGGCCATTGTTTGGCGGCGTTTAGGTGGGTTATGGCGGTGGTGTAGTCATTGTCGCTCATAGCATCCATCGCGGCGATTGTGTGGGCCTGTGCGTACATCATATGGCTGTCTCTGGCATTTTCGGAGGGGAGGACGTAGATGTTTGCCATTATGTTGATGGCTTGATCAGCGCGGCCAAGATTGTTGAGTGATTTCACCATTAGTAAATCGAGATTAAAATCATCTTGATGTTTTGACTTTGCCATTTGCGTCGCGTCAAGAGCATCTTGCCATTTATTGTTGGCTTGCAAATACTGGATTTGGTTCATCAGGATGATACGGTTATCGGGCGCGAGTGAAGCGGCCCTTTGTAAATCCTGCTCGCTATTATTACCAAGATGGCTTCGGACCACATAAAATGGGGCGAAATCGGGCGTGTTATTTAAGTCGGTTAATATTGAGGTGGCTTCAATTTCACGGTCAACGGCCCAAAGGTTTAGGGCATAAAGGTATGACCATGACCAATGATCATTTTGTGATGTTGCCCATTTTAACAGGCCCAATGTTTCTCTTCTGTAAGGGAAGACGAAATCTGGTGCTTCAATTTCACCCAGTGAAGAAGGATCATTTGAAATCTTTGCCTGCCATGCCCGAAGGAGAGGATTTGAGGACTTCATGGACAGGATTTTTACCGCGTCTTCGTCGGCGCCGCGACGATGATAATCAAGGGCGAGTTCTAATAATATCTGGTCGGGATATTCACTACGCGAAGCTGCGGTGAGGACGTCTGTACCTGAGCCTAAATAATGTTCTGCTTTAAGGAAATGACTTAAGGGGTCAATGGCGGAAAGTGCAGAATGATATTTGCCTCTCGCTTCTTCGTCATTGGCGCGGCGGGCGTTGATGGCGAGGATTTGCAGGGCCGATGCGTTATAACGGTCATAATCAAGGGCCAGTTCGGCATAGCGATTTGCTTCGCTCATATTGCCCATATTCATCATAATTTCTGAAAGTTGAACATTTGCCGATGAACGGTACGCCATGGAACGGGCGGCCCAACCAAAGGCATCACGGGCATTATTTGTAAGCCCAAGCGCACGGTAAATATTCCCGGCCATAAAATTGCCATCCGCGTCATAAGCATCAAGCTGTAATAATTTTGTTACTAAGCCTAAGGCTTTTTGATATTCGCCACTTCGGTAATTTAAATCTGCCAACCCGAGTAGGGCATCATGGTGCCAGGGGCTGCTGGCAAGTGCTTTTTCAAATAATGCCTGCGCGGGTTTATAATGACGTGCTTTTAACAGCTCACGTCCTTCAAAGGCATCGACATCCGCCGCAGGGATTTGCGCACGGGCGGATTGGTCCGGGGAATATGGTCTTGTAATTGCTCTTTCTTTTGCATTTGATGAATAATTCAGATCAAGTGCAGGAAGCACAACCCTATATTGTGCGCCATCATTTAGATCAAATGTATGTAAGGCGGGGCTTAGGGCGGTGAGATTTAGAGGCATGCTGGCGATGACTTGATCACCAGAATAAATGCTTAATGTATCCTGTAAATTACTGAAGGCATTGATGTTTACAGTAAGTTTGCCGTTTTGATGGTGCACATACATGGCGCCTTCGCGGGATGCGTCGGTTAAACCGCCGATCCCTTCAAGGGGGAACCATGTTTCTGTCCATCTGTCGGCAGTACCGGGAGGGAAGCTTGATTTGGTTATTGGGTTGATATGGTCACCGGGTTGATATTGATTAAGCATGCGACCTGCTTGAAATTCAATATATTGCCCGTCTGTGTCGGTAAGCAGGTCTTCCCAAATGCCGCCTTCGCGGGACAGGGCCCAGAGCCATAATTTTTGCCCCGGCATTTCTTCGTGCCTTGACCAATGACCAAAGCCATAATCTTCATTTTTATAATAACCACCAAAGAAGTCATTCATTTCACCAACGATATGATATGATTTATGACCATCAAATTGATTTTTATCATATTCGGCAAGGTTTCTGTTTTCACTATCCATCGGCCAAGGTGTTTCTTCGCCGGGATGGGTGAGGGATGATTTACCGGGAATTGACATTTCCAGATCATCTTGCGCAAATGCGGCTCCAGTCATCCAGTTATAATAGGGTTGCTCTAACGTTGTTGGATTGCTCCAAAGGACATTTGTTTCAAAATATGCTTTATCCGCGGGCAGGCGAATTTCAACGCGCCAATGGGTGCGCGATGGTAAGTCCATTGATCCAACAATGGCACTAACACTGCCGTCTTCGTTTTTACGTGTGGTGTAATCTACGGCGGATGCGGTGGAAGGTGTATGACCAATAACGCCGAAATTAAATTCTATCCCACCGGATGTCCACGGGCCGCGCAGGGCAATGTTTCTAAACTTCATAACTTCATTGCGGTAAATAAATTCGTGTCCTGTTTCCTTAACCACAGCACCCCAAACTTTTCCGCCTGCTTCAGGAAGGACGTAGACTTCGATTAGATCATTTTCAAGTTTAATTACTTTCCAATTTTGATCAATCGGATCATTGGTATAACCTTCAAACGAGTGATAAGGATAAAGCCGTGGGTCGCGTGTGAGAATAGGGACTGGATTTGGATCATTATAAGGATAAGTTTTTAGTGATCTTGTTTCCTCACTTATTTGCGCGGGTGCGGCCAAACTTGCCATCATTGATGTGGACAATAATAAAACTGTATAGGTTATTATTTGCAATAATGGTTTCGTAGATGATGACATGTTCGTTTCCTTTAAATTATTATTAAATCTTCAATATGCTTATCTAACTGGGAGCAAAGCGAGCTGATAATTTTTTTCATACCTTTAAAATTACGGTTAGGTGTTCTTGTGCTTTCATCCATATAAAGTGATTTTTTTATTTCAATCTGTATAGCATGTTTATTTAGGTGCGGTGCGCCGTACTGGAAGGTGTTATATCCACCCGCAAATGGCGTGTTTTGAATGACGGTAAGGCCCGCTTGCAAGAAATGCTGGGCTAAAAAGTCTGTTATTACGGGATGGCAGCTACGGCCATATAGATTACCAAGTATTATATCATATTGTGGTTTATCAGGCACATAATGTCCTAAAAATTCAAAAGAGGGCATAGAATGGCAATCTATCAGCAAAGAATATGCGAATTTATCCATATCATTTGTAAGCAAGCTATCTAATTTTTCATGAATAGGAAGATGATATTGTTCAATTCTTTGACGTGCCTGTTCAAAGGGTATTTTATCTTGATATATGTTCTTTCGCGTATGAGCATATTTCGCGATGGAGCCAAAACCCATCTTAACCTTTGGACTGCTGTGGTTTAGGGGCACGTCAATTTCACCACTGAACATGGAAGGGTCAATTTCATAGGCTTCGCGGTTGGTGTCCATAAAACTGCGGGCAAAATTATTAGCCAGCAACGTTGAGCCATTGTTTTTTGCTTCTTCAAACAATGAATCTACGAAACTATCGCTAGATGACAGGAGTTTGTGTTTATTAATCTGGCAAGTTTTTAGAAAAGCATCAGGAAAACACTCCCCGCTATGGGGACTATTATAAATGATATTATTTGTTTTATTTTTTGCTTCGCTTAAGGAATATAATTTCATATATTTTTTATGGTATAAAAGGTTTAGTTGTTGATTGAAGGTAAAGTTATATGAAGAATTTAGAAAAAAATAGGGTAAAGTGAATTTATTCTAAATAATTTAGATACAATTAAGGAAAAACCATTATATTATTGAAGTTTGTTAGAATTATAAAGAGGGTTTAAGTAGCTTGCAGCGATTATTACTTGCAGAAGATGATGAAACAATGCGCAATTTCCTAAGCAAATCTCTTAGGAAAGCTGGATATGAAGTTGTTACAGTTTCCAATGGGATTGAAGCAATTCCGCATTTATCGTCGGAAAAATTTGATTTGTTACTCACGGATATTGTTATGCCGGGTATGGACGGAATTGAACTCGCACGGCAGGCTACGAATATGCATCATGAATTACCGGTTATGTTTATTACCGGTTTTGCGGCTGTAGCAATGGACCGTAATCAAGAAAGACCGAAAAATTCTAAACTTTTACAAAAGCCTTTTCACTTAAAAGATTTAGTAGACCAAGTCGAACGTATTTTAGCTGCCTAAATCACCAATAATCATATATCTTATTCTAGATAGTTTTATAATTCATCGCTGATGAGAACAATTAATTTTCAGGAAAATAAAAATGGCTGAAGCCAAAGACATTGAATTACAGGGTAATGGACCACAAACAAAATATTTAAAGGATTATAAAAAACCTGATTTTACCATTGATCAGGTAGAATTAAGTTTTGATCTGCATGATGAAATTACCCATGTGAAATCTCTGCTTAAAATTAGACGTCAGGGAATTGCAGGGGTTCCGCTTATTTTGGACGGTAAAGATATCAAACTGGTTTCCGTTCAAATTAATGGGAAAGGTGTAGATTATATTAAAACGGGCGAAAATCTCACCATTGAGAATGTTCCTGATAATTTTGAACTTACTATCATTAATAATATTGATCCTGCATCGAATACAGCCCTTGAAGGCTTATATATTTCTAACGGTATGTTCTGTACCCAATGTGAAGCACAGGGGTTTAGGCGCATTACATATTTTATGGACCGCCCTGATGTTATGGCAACATATAAAGTTCGAATTGAAGCTTCTAAAGAAAAATACCCTGTATTGCTTTCAAATGGTAATGAAGTTGACGCTGGAGATGTTGGGGGAGGACGTCATTATGTTGTCTGGGATGATCCATTTCCAAAACCAAGTTATTTGTTTGCACTTGTTGGGGGTAAACTGTCTTTTCTTGAAGATCATTTTGTCACAAAAAGTGGTACAGATGTAACCTTAAGGATTTTTACAGAAAAAGAAGATTTGGATAAATGTCCACATGCTATGTCTTCGTTGATTTCTTCCATGAAATGGGACGAAGAAGTTTACGGCCTTGAATATGATTTGAATATATTTAATATCGTTGCAGTTAGCCATTTCAATATGGGGGCAATGGAAAATAA
>JABIPV010000333.1 GCA_018699075.1 Kordiimonadaceae bacterium
ATTTTTGCAATGCATATCCATTTCCACATAATTACTTACGTGAACTTTCCTGTTAAAATTTAAGTCTGTTCAGTCGTTATAATTCTGCAGAGGCCTCTGGTCTTACCGCTTCTTGTTTCTTATAAAAAATATATAAAACCGCCCGCATTTAAGACAAAAGAAATATATCAAACATTCATTGATTTAAAAATATAGGTTAATTTTGTTATACTGTTCTATTAATATTAACAATCATACTTGCCATTGATTTACTTGATATTAGTGATATTGTCATAAATAATGATAACTAAAATTAAACTTTCATATGACCAATTTATTTTTAAATATCGACCGTGAGAGCAACACGTCACTTCATAAACAGCTTATCGTTCATCTTAAAGATCACGTATTATCGGGTGATATCAAAAAGGGTGAAAAACTACCGTCTAGTCGCGCACTATCAATTGATTTAAAGGTGTCTCGCATTGTCACTTTGGCGGCGTATGAACAACTTATTGCGGAAGGATATCTGATATCAAAAGCTGGTTCAGGCACTTATGTAAGCTACAATATTCCCGATCTTGCTATTAAAACTACTAAAAAATATGCTGGTCCAAAATGGTTCACCACAGAACCTGCCATCGGCTTAGCTACGAACAAAGAAGTTAAATATGATTTCACTATCGGGCGCCCCGCTAATACTTTGCTTTCAGAAGCTGATTACAAGAGATCGTACCGCAAAGCCCTCGCCCGCCCCTTCGTTAGTGAACGAACGGCCCCTTCCGGCGTTCAGATGTTAAAACAAGAAATCGCCGTTTTCTTAGACCGTAGCCGAAACATCAAATGCCATCCTGAACAAATAATCATAACGACAGGCGCCGCTGAATCGTTACGGCTTATTTCAAAAGCAACCGAAGAATTTTCACCAATTACTTATTATGAGAATCCCGGTTTTCAAATCGGTCAACACTGGTTATCGCAGGGATTACATAATATAAAACCGATTGAAATTGATAAAGATGGCTTAATGACAAAAGGCCTGCCCAAAAAAACAGACCAACCTTCTATGCTTTTTTGTACACCTTCCCACCAATTCCCTCTTGGGTTTCGTCTCAGCCTTAAAAGGCGGAATGATATTTTAAAATGGGCGAGTGAAAATGATGCATTAATTTTGGAAGATGATTACGACAGCGAATTTCATTATGATTCCATGCCACTACCCACATTAAAATCACAAGATGAAACTGGACAAGTGCTTTATTTTTCAAGCTTTTCAAAATCCATAAGTCCTAATGTAAAAATTGGCTACTTGATTGCACCAAACAACATTTGTGCGGTGATCAATAACATAATCCACCGCGAACATGCCGCACCACCAACTCTAACTCAGTATGCATTAGCTTATTTTATTCGTGATGGGTCTCTTGATAAACATATCGCTAAATCACGACGCCATTATGCAAAACTTAATAAAATAATGCGGGAAAAACTTGCCAATTTACCTGACGACATAAATGTTTCCGGGCTGGATTCTGGAATCCATGCTTTTTTATCTTTTAAACAACGTCCAACCAAGCTGCTGGAGAGTTTAAATAGAAAATCCATTTACCTACCAATTTTGGAAGATAATGATAAATGGCATGGATTTTCAATAGGATACGGTCATTTCGAAGAAAAAGAGTTAAAAAATTCATTAGATATTATCACCAGTGAAATAAAGAAACTATACCCCGAATTGTAACCCAGCAAGGTGAGCATATAGACCCTCTTTTTGCATTAGTTCTTCGTGGTTTCCACTTTCAACAATTTTACCATGATCCATAACTACAATGCGGTCAGCCTTAAGGGCTGTTGCTAATCTATGAGCAACAACTAGCGTCGTTTTATTCTGCATTAGTATTTCAAGCGCTTGTTGGACCAATTTTTCATTCTCAGCATCCAAAGCTGATGTCGCTTCATCTAGCAGCAATATTTGCGCGTCTTGTAATACGGCG
Source organism: Kordiimonadaceae bacterium (assembly GCA_018699075.1). Taxonomy (GTDB): domain Bacteria; phylum Pseudomonadota; class Alphaproteobacteria; order Sphingomonadales; family Emcibacteraceae; genus Pseudemcibacter. Next base: position 1,974 of record JABIPV010000333.1, read on the forward strand.
CGCGCAATAGCAATACGCTGACGTTGCCCGCCAGATAGGCGTGTGCCCCTCTCGCCCAGGAACGTATCCATACCTTCTGGTAAGCGATCAATAAATTCATCTGCCCGTGCGGCCTTGGCTGCGGCAGTAATCATTTCATCTGTGGCGTCCTGATTACCGTAGCGAATATTTTCAGCTATTGACGCAGCGAATATCATCGATTCTTGCGACACTACCCCAAGATGTCTACGAACTTCTACCGGATCCGCATCCACCAGGGCCACATCATCGATTAATATTTTTCCCGCCAAAGGATCATAAAAACGTTGCAGCAGTTGAAATACGGTTGTCTTGCCTGCCCCTGACGGCCCAACGATTGCGACTGTCTCGCCACCTTTAACATCAAGGTTAAATTCTTCAAGTATCTTTTCCGAAGGCCGCGATGGATAAGCAAAGGTTACATTATCAAAACGAAGGCGGCCTGTGGACGGAGTAGGAAATACTTCTGGGAATTCTGGTGCTGTTATTTCTGATTCCGTAGCAATAATTTCAAGGCACCTTCCTGCGGCACCAGCGGCCCGTTGCAGTTCACCATATACTTCTGATAATGCCCCCATCGCACCTGCAACCAAAACCGCATAAATAATAAAAGCCGTCAGTTCACCACCTGAAATATTTCCGGCAATAACATCACGCGCGCCCAACCAAAGCACCAAGTCAACCGCACCAAAAACAAGCAGAATGATTAGAAATGTTAAGATCGCCCGCATGCGTGTGCGTGCAACGGCTGCATCAAAGGCCGTTTCGATATATCCAGCATATTTATTATTTTCAAAAGTTTCCTGTGTGTATGATTGTACTGTTTGCACAGCAGAAATAGTTTCACTTGCAGTCGCGCTTGAATCGGCCAGCTTATCTTGCGATATACGCGAAAGGCCACGGACCTTACGGCCAAGGAGAATAAGTGGAGCCACGATGAACGGCAGCGCCATAAATACATAGCCTGTCAGCTGCCAATTTGTATATAGCATCATCATTAACCCACCAATCAACGTCAGTAAATTTCTTAATGCTACAGAGGCCGTTGAACCGACAACAGACTGAATAACCGTCGTATCCGTATTAAGGCGGGATAAAATATCACCTGATCTATTGTTTTCAAAAAACACAGGGCTTAACGTCAGTACTGTGGAAAATACAGCACTACGGATATCCGTAACGACTCGTTCGCCAAGCCAAGTTACGAAATAATAACGGGCAAATGTCGCCAGTGCCAGGACAAGAGCAATGCCAAGTAGAGCCATAAAATATAGATTTATATATTCAATACTAACCGACGTAAAACCCATATCGACAATACGACGGATGGCTTGCGGAATGGCAAGCGTCGATGCCGCAGCAACCACAAGAGCAATGAAGGCTTTAATAATCGTATTTTTATAGGGAGAGAGAAACACCCATAAAAGGTTGATTTCACTAACCTTTCTTTTTGGTGCGTCTTCAGTCCTTACCCCGTTTTTATTACTATTATTATTTTCAGCCATTAATTTCTTACGCTTACCATTAAATTTAATATTGCAGGGATATAGCATCAAGCGATCCTTCAAACAATGAAAGATAGATGAATATGCACTTTTTTTAGATAAAAGTGCTAATTTCGCACATTCACGCTTGCACTTATTCAATTAGCTCGGTATATAGTCGCAACAAATTTGCTCAAATGAGCTAGATGATGAAAGTTTTAAAATGAAAAATGACATTCACCCAGATTACCATAAAATTAAAGTGGTTATGACTGACGGTACATCTTACGAAACACGCTCCACTTGGGGTAATGAAGGTGATACATTGACTTTGGATATTGATCCTAAATCACACCCAGCTTGGGTTGGTGGTACAAAACAAGTTCAAGACAAAGGCCGCGTTGCTCAGTTCAACAAACGCTTTTCCAACTTCAAATTGTCAAAATAAATTACATTTTACGATTGTGAAATGCATTAAGGCTTCCTTTTTTAAGGAGGCCTTATTTAGTTTTTACTTAGATTAAATTTTTTCTATTTTATTCATCATATTATGTACGGGGTTTTCAATACTGCCGTTGTTCTCATATAACAAACGATCTATTCGAACAATCCGTATATATAAGGCTCGCGTTCTTTCTGAATAATTAATAAATTCTTTTGGAAGTGGTTCGGGATCACAATTTAGATCTTCACTGAATAATTCATTATCAGTAAGTCGGTTTTTCTTCTCGCTGGCAAAATCAACTGTAATTTCACCCGACTTGACCCCTTTTTGCATAAGGCACCATGATATGGCTTGCATTATACCCGTCGTAATACGGTTACACTCA
>JABIPV010000080.1 GCA_018699075.1 Kordiimonadaceae bacterium
CGATCATTTTTACCCAATGTCCAGCTTTGGGCCGTGTCCTTCATATTCGCAACCATGATTTGATCGAGCACTTGCGAATGTACGGTCGGGTTTTCGATCGGTACCAATATTTCTACCCTACGGTCAAAATTTCGCGGCATCCAATCAGCCGAAGAAATAAAAACCTTTGCTTTTGGTGATGGGAGTATTTCCCCGTTACCGAAACACATAATTCGTGAATGTTCCAAAAAACGACCGACAATGCTTTTAACACGGATATTTGTTGATAACCCTTCCACACCAGGCCGTAAACAGCATATGCCACGCACGACCATATCAATGGAAACACCTGCTTCTGATGCTTGATATAATTTATCAATGATTATTGGGTCCACTAGCGCATTTAGTTTAAGCCAAATATTAGCGGGCTTCCCCTTACTTGCCAGTTCAATTTCCCTGTCAATATATCCCATCAAACTATTACGAATATCAAAAGGTGATATTTTTGCCTTTAGCAAAGATTTTGGTGCAGTGTTACCGGTTAAATAATTAAATATTTGTACCGCGTCATTGGTAAGTGACTTATCAGTGGTGAAGAAGGATAAATCTGTATAAACTTTTGCTGTAAGAGGATGATAATTGCCTGTGCCAAAATGGACATATGATTTTAAACTCTTATCTTCACGGCGGATGACAACAGAAATTTTAGCGTGGGTTTTTAATTCACGAAAACCGAATACCACCTGAACCCCTGCCCGTTCCATATTTTGTGCCCATTTAATGTTACGTGCTTCATCAAAGCGCGCTTTTAGCTCTATCAGGGCGGTAACGGACTTCCCTGCCTCTGCAGCCTTAATAAGAGCTTTAACAATTGGGCTGTTATCACTGGTTCGATATAAGGTTTGTTTAATGGCAATAACTTCATCATCTTCTGCTGCTTGCTCTAAAAAACTAACAACCACATCAAAGCTTTCGAAAGGATGATGAACTATGAAATCTTTTTGTTTAATCGCCGCAAAAATATCACCATTAAATTCTGTTACACGTTCCGGAAAACGGGGGCTAAACGGCTTAAAGGCCAGGTCGTGCTTTTCATCAATGATAAGTTCGTCTAATTCACTAAGACCCAATATGCCATCAACATCAATAATTTCCGCCCTAAGCACTTTAAGTTCTTTTTTCACGATGTTGCGTAAATTGGCAGGAATATCTTTATTCACTTCAAGCCTTACCACATTACCACGACGTCGTCGCTTAAGGGCACTTTGAAAAACACGCACCAAGTCTTCTGCTTTTTCTTCCACTTCAAGCTCGCTATCGCGGATGATACGAAAAACACCATCCCCAATCTTCGTATAATTGGGAAAAATAAGACCAATGAATAATTTGAGCATATTTTCCAGTGATATATAGCGAATTTGGCCATTTTCATCCGGCAAACGAATAAAACGGCTGGTTTGGGCCGGGATCGGAAGTAATGCCAATAAATTCCTTGCGTCTTCATTTCTTTTTAATTCGACTATTAATGAAAAACCTAGGTTCGGAATAAAGGGAAATGGGTGTGATACATCAATGGCAATTGGTGTTACAATTGGAAACACTTGTTCAAGAAAATATTGCTCAAGCCATTTCTTCTCATCTTCATTAATCTGATTTGGTTCGAGTAAGATTAAATCGTTTTTTTTCAGTTCTGAAATTATTTCACGGCATTCAGCCTGCTGTTTGTGCACAAGGTCAGCGGCAATTTGATTTATCTTTTTTATCTGCTTAAGCGGCGTTAAACCATCATCACTTAAAACATCGGCACCAGAAATCACAAGTCCCCGAAGACCCGCTACACGCACCATATAAAATTCATCAAGGTTACTACCGGATATGGACAAAAAACGAAGACGTTCCAAAAGGGGATAGTTTTTATTAGAAGATTGTTCCATCACACGCAAATTAAACGCAAGCCAAGACAGTTCACGATTGATCAATTTATCGGATGCTGTGAAGTCTTCCAATGCCGTCATAGTATGACTTGTCCCTCATTCGTCTTTTTCAAGTACCCGTTTCACCATAGGTATTGTAATTTTCTTTTTTTCTGCCAGTGACAATTGATCAATATCATGGACTAGTTTTGCTAAACTCTCAAACGATCTTTCTACACGAGGGATTAAATATTTAAGCACTTCTTTTGGTAAGGTAACCTGACGGTCGGAAAATTGTTTTATTATAATGGCTTGCAGTAATTTATCATCTGGTGGTTTAATTTCCACTGCTTCGGATGCCAGCATACGGGAAGATAAATCCTCCAGGCCAATATTCCAATTTTTAGGATGTCTTTTTGCTGTTAATAGCAGATAACCACCTTGCTCTTTAACCCAATTATAAAGATGAAATAGGCTTTCAACTATTTTCGAATTAAGAATATGATCATCTACATTTTCAATAATGAAAACAAAATTTTCAGCTAATATAAAATCTATTTCTGAAAGCTTTTCAATATCAACCAGTTCCGCTGCTGACATTTTTTGCCATACATGAGAAAGATGGGTTTTACCGCAACCGCTCGGCCCATAAATAATTAAGCAATGAAAATCATCGCCTCCCCGTTGCCAGGCGGGCCAACTGTCTATCCATTTAACGGCATATTGATTGGAATCTGACGGCAAGAAGTCTTCTTCTGCAAATGTTTCATTTATCGGCCAATTAAGGGTGAATTGCTCTTTATTCATTAATTTCGCCCACGCGTCCCAGCAAGTCCAGAAAGGCCGATTTCCCAGCTCTGATCATATTCATCTTGTTCTAACGTGAGGCCTTGCTGTGCTAAAGAAAGCGCCAACTGCCCCACATCGCCGGCGAATTCAATTTCAAGGTCAACATTATTTATGGTGATACTTTTTAGGTTTATGTTCCGTACCAAATTTACTTTATCAAGTTGTTTTTGAATGATCAACCAGTCGTTAATTTCATTCAATTCACCTTGGGCAGAAATTGTCGATGCTAAACCATAATTGACAAGTACTTTTGATTTCCATAAATCATCAACCCAATCACTGGCCGCATCAACACCTGCATCAAAAAGAGCCGGCAAATTAACATCGCCCATTTCATTATACGCTGGCACAGATACAGTGATATTATTTTCCAGATCATCTTCTTCTAAATTTGATGTATTGCGCTTTAATATTATATCCAAATGCAATTCATCGGTACTAACATCTTTTTTTACGGTC
>JABIPV010000304.1 GCA_018699075.1 Kordiimonadaceae bacterium
AAAATTTCAAAAGCCTTAAAATTACTTGTCACTGTGTCAGTTGTTGCGATAAGTCCAATTGCTTTCGCACAGGATGCAGAAGACACGCGCGCGCCGATGGTGGTGCATGATAAAAACCCATACCCCAGTACTTATGAAGCGTGGCCGACGGAGCTTACGGCAATTACCAATGCTCATATTTTAACAGGTGACGGCGGTGAGATTGAAAATGGCACTGTGGTCATGAACGGTGGTAAAATCATCGCCGTTGGCGCGGATGTGGATATCCCATCGGGCGCAAAAGTGATTGACGGGACGGGTAAATATGTAACCCCCGGGGTTATTGATATGCATTCCCATATGGGAATTTGGACCGATGGCGGTAATGACGTCAGAAGTCCCAACACAGCTGGCATGTGGGGCGAGCATTCAATCTGGCCACAAACACCGAATTTTCCTGCAGCCTTAGCCGCCGGTGTAACCACACAAATGACATTACCGGGATCAGCCAACCAGTTTGGTGGACGAAGTGTGACCCTAAAAATGGTGCCAGGACGCACAACCGAAGATATGAAATTCCCCGGCGCGCCGTACGGTATTAAAATGGCATGCGGTGAAAACCCACGAAGGGTTCATAAAGCGCAAGGTGGCACATCAACAGCCATGGGTGTTTTTGAAGGATATAGATCGAGTTGGATCGATGCAACGGAATATAAAAATTCGTGGGATAAATATTACGCGGACTATGAAGCGGGAGAAGACGTTAAAGCACCAAAACGTGATTTAAAGAATGAAACATTAATGGGTGTATTAGACGGTGAAATTCTCATCGAACAACATTGTTACCGTGCGGATGAAATGGTCAATGTGATTAATATGTCCAAAGAATTTGATTATAAAGTGACTGCTTTTCACCATGTGGTTGAAGCTTATAAAATTGCAGATATCCTTGCCCAAAATGATATTTGTGCTGGCATGTGGGCTGATTGGTGGGGCTTTAAACTCGAAAGCTTTGACGGTATTGATGAAAATGTTGCCATGATGGCTGCCGCAGGGGGATGTGCGGTTGTTCATTCGGATAGTGATACGGGCGGACAACGCCTTAATCAAGAAGCGGCAAAAGCATGGGCCGACGGTAAACGCGCGGGGATAGATTTTACCCGCGGTGAAGTGTTCCAGTGGGTGACGCTCAATGCGGCAAAATCCATTGGGCTTGAAGATCAAATCGGATCGCTAACACCCGGTAAAAATGCCGATGTTGTGATTTGGAATGGGGACCCGTTAAGTGTTTATGCGCTAGCAGAAAATGTATTCATTGATGGGGCGCTTCATTATGACAGAAGTGATCCTGATAATCAGTGGATTACCGATCATGCCCTAGGGTTTGTTACAGCGGGAGATCACCAATGAGATACCTTATTTTATTAGTTTTAATGATATCACCAGCTTTAGCTGAAACGATTGCCATTAAAGGCGGCACTATTCACACGGCCGCAGGCGAACCGATTATCAACGGAACCTTAGTCATCGAAGATGGTATGATTAGTGCTGTTGGTACAGATATTGCTATTCCAGAGGGAGCGCGCATTATTGATGCAACGGGTAAGCATGTGACACCGGGCATTATGAATGGCAGCACGACTTATGGTCTTTCAGAAGGAGCGGCGGGTAAGTTTAAAAGTGATAGCAGCGCAAATGGATCAGGTATGACCGCTTCGTTTGATGTTAAATATGCCTTAAATACGGCGTCAACCTTGATACGCGAAGGACGCCGACAAGGGGTGACACGCGCGGTATCATCGCCGCAATCATCAGGTGATATTTTTAGTGGAACGTCCGCGATCATTACCATGGATAATAAGCAAGATATGCATTTTGCCGATGGTCCGATGCATGCAAAATTTGCCAATGCGTCAAACCGTTCTGTGGCGTGGAACCGGATAAGGACCATTTTTGAACAAGTAAAGGATTATGAAAGTAATAAAGTCCGCGCTATGCGGGGGCAAAGCCAACATTATATTCTTTCATTCGCAGATATGGATGCGTTAATTCCTGTTCTGAATGGTGATAAGAAGCTTGTGATGGAAATAGGTAGTGAAGCGGAAATCCGCGGTGCTCTTCAATTAAAAGAAGATTACGACCTTGATTTGATTATACAAGGCGCACAAGAAGCTTGGAAAGTTGGTGCTGAACTTGCGGAAGCAGGCGTGCCTGTACTTGTTGACCCTGAACATAATACGTTCGGCAACGTAAATATGGCCGGGACAACATTTTCTAATGCGGCGCGACTTGAAGAAGCGGGGGTGACGGTGGCTTTTTATTCTGGAAATGGAAGTCTTTATTACGGTCATCATATCGTGCAATTTGCCGGTATCGCCGTGGCCCACGGCATGAGCCACGATGGCGGTATTCGTGCCGTTACCAGCAACCCCGCCATGATTTTTGGCGTGGATGACGTGGTTGGTACATTAGAAGAAGGCAAAGACGCTGACGTGGTTGTCTGGGACGGTGACCCACTTGAGGTGACATCAAACACAGATCACGTGATTGTTCGCGGCGTTGAATATGACCTAGTGTCAAGACGGACGCTGCTAAGGGATAGGTATTTAAACCTTGATAGAGGTGAACCGTTTACAAAGCGGTATCAGAAATGATGATGAGGGCGGTTCTTCGGGACCACCCTTTTTTAATTACTTTCCAGTAAACCTTTAAGTTTTGTTTTTGAAACTTCGGCATTTGGATCAAGTTCTATGGCTTTTTCTAAACTTTTTATCGCCATTTCCTTATTGTCCATTTCATTATAAGCATCAGAAAGGCTGTCATAGCTATTGGAGGAATTTGGGTGATCTTTGGTGTTTTGAATAAACAATTCAAGTGCCTTTTCTTTATCTTGTTTCTGAAAGAGATAAGTATATGCAAGTCGATTAATAGTCGCTTCATTCGCTGTGAATTTATAGCCTAGTCTTTTTGAAAATGTGCTAAAATGATTATCGAGATAATCAGGTTCTTCAACCGCTTTATCATAGTTCACTGCAAAATTATCAAAGATATATTCGAGCCCGTTATAAAGACTGATAAGAACGACGGAACCATGAGTATCATTATCAAAATAATCACGCTTATAATTTAACTTATTATTCCATTTATCTAAGCTTTCCATAAATTCTATTTGTGGGCCGAGCATCAAATTTCCTGGGGCATTACTATTATTAGCTGAAGACATATAAAAAGTATTTTTGTTTGTAGTTTCCTGTTTTAACTTCTCAATAACACGTTTATTTAATATTTTATCATCCCACCAAAGACTGGGATCAATTGAGATAAAACTATTGAAAAAGTCTTCATTTTCCAGAAAAGCATGGGTAACTAATAGCCCACCGAGTGAATGACCAATAAAAATTCTAAATTTAGAAGAGCTATAGTTTTTTTCTACATGAGGTGCTAATTCAGTTTTTATAAACTTAATAAAATTATCGCCTCCGCCTGAATTTTTAAGTCCTGTTTGCTCATTACCCTGAAAACCAATTAGAGTATGAGTAGGGGTTAAATCACGGGTTCTATCGGTGTTAGGAATTGATATTAGAATTGTTTCAGGCATTTTTTCGCTATAGATAAAATGTTGAAGAAGTCCACTTGCCGAATGAAAACTGCTTTCACCATCCATCATATAAATAACGGGATAGTTTTTCTTAGGGTTGTGATTTCGAGGAAGATAAACGAATATTTTTCTTTCCTCATTCAGTACATCTGAATGAATGGATATGGTCTCACCTATATTAATGCCTGTGGTATTTTCCTGTGCGGATACTGACAGATTAGTTAAAATATAAATGATGGAAATTAATTTTAATATTTGTAACATAAAAACCCCTAATATTTTGGTTATAGAAAGAGCTTGCCATAAATATTGCTTAAAGTCTATTGAGAGCCTTTTTATCCCTTATTTATTCCTAAGTCTGTTAAGCTGAAATTGGGCATTTCCATTATCTGGTTCTAATTCAAGCACTTTTTGATAATATTTCAGTGCGACATCTGTATCCCCTAGGCGGTCGTAGCTGTCAGCTAGGCTGTCATATGTATTGGCGCTTTCGGGGAACAGTTTGGTGTTTAAGGTAAATATTTGCATGGCTTGTTGTTTTTTAAGCGCATTGATTAGTTTATAGCCCCAAACATTAATTTCGGCTTCAATGAATGTAATGTTTAGCTCCTGAGCTGTCTCAATCGCATTTTCATAGCCGTTTTGATCAAGGGCTAATCTTAATGTATTTAGATCATCGGATAGTTCAAAACCGTTTTCAATTTTCATTTCCGGAATATAGTATCCTGCCACTTCATCAATAAAAGTATCGGGAAGTCCGCCCATAAGATTAGTCAGTATAATAACTGATAAGTCATCTTCAGGATATACGGCAAAGGCAGTGCGGTTTCCACCGATGGCAATAGCCATAGGATGTTTTGGTCGCACAATCACTGGCCAACCAATACCGTAGCCGTTTACAAAATTATTAAACCCTGCGGTTTGACCATTATTTAGTCGGCCAGGGGTCCAAAGAGTTTTTAAGCTTTCTTGATTTAATAAATCCAATTATTTAAAGCGTTAAGCCATTTTGCGATTTCTGTTGTATTAGAGCTCATCCCCGCGGCGGCGCGTAATATTGGTGGGAATACTTCGTTGGTGACGGAAGTTAGTTTGTTTCCAAAATAATAGGTATACATACGTGCTTGATTTGGAACAATGCCTTCTAAATGAGTAAACCCTGCTTGAATGGTTTTTGGCATGCCGACTTTTTGAAGTTGGTGTTCGGTGATAAACTCAACAAAAGGCTGGCCGCTGACTTTCTCAATAATTTTTCCAATTATTGCATAACCTGTTTGATTATAGCTAAAATCTTCTCCGGGTTCGAATTGGGTGGGTAATGTTTTTACCAAGTCCCAGGCCACATCCTGTCCACCAACAGTAATTAATGTAGCGTCACCTCGCATAATTTCTGGCAGCCCAGAAATGTGAGTAAATAGTTGAAAGATTGTCGTGTCTTTCCAAGCATTTGGAAGACCAGGTAGATATTTAGCCGGACTAGCACTTAAATCGATTTTGCCCTGTTCTACAAGCTGCATAGCGGCAACACCGACAAAGGCTTTGGTTATTGAATTTAGGGGAAAAATCGTGTCGTTTGTGGTTGCAATACTATCTTGGATATTTGCGGTGCCGTAGCTTTCCATCTTGACCACTATACCATCTTTTATCACTGCGAGTTGAATGCCGGGTATTTTTCGCTCATCCATCTGCAGTTTAATATATTCATCTAAAGTTTGCGAATTAGCATATCCGACAAAGGTGTAGAAAATAAGCATCGATAAGAGCGCGGTTTTATTAA
>JABIPV010000200.1 GCA_018699075.1 Kordiimonadaceae bacterium
AGTTTTTCTGCAAGTTCATAAAGCTCCCAATAGTCTTCACCATTTAAATAAACCTGTCTCCATGCAGCCTCAACTTCAGCATTTTCAGTATATGGTTCGCTCCAGTCACGCTGGGTATGGCTCTTTGGGATACTAAATCCACGTTTGGATAATAATTGTAGTGTAAGATCATAAAGACTAGGAGCATTAAGCGCGGTTTTTACAGCCTCATACCGATCTGGAAATTCTTTATGGGCTTTAATCAAAGCAGCGTTTTTGTTTCCGAGTGAAAATTCAATAATTCTGTATTGGTAAGACTGAAATCCCGAACCTTGGCCTAAATTGTCGCGAAAAGTTAAATATTCACTTGGCGTCATAGTGGATAGAATATTCCAAGAGTGAATTAATTGCTCTTGAATTCGGGCAATGCGGGAAATCATTTTCATTGCCGGGCCAATGTCGTCAGCGGCAATTTTCTTCATTGCATTACTTAGCTCATGTATGCAGAGCTTCATCCACAGTTCCGAAGCCTGATGGAGTATTATGAACATCATTTCATCGTGAGGGCCAGAAAATGAATTTTGCGCCGTTAGTATCTTGTCAAGCTCAAGATAATCGCCATAACTTTTATCCTGTTTCCAGTGAATTTTTTCGTCACTTATATCGACAGCTGTCTTGATTGTATCGTCAGTCATATTGTCCTCTAGTATTTTACTTTTTTAATTAGATTAAGCTCTTTGCGCAGTAATACAACAATAATAGGTATTGAAATTATACATAAAATAGAAATCGTTGCCACAATAGGAATGTTATAAAGCTTTCCACTTTCATCACTGATTAAAATCAATGAAGAAATCAATCCACCAGCGCCTGCGGCTAGGTGGCGAACTGTGGTTTGAAGTGACATAAATGCCGCTCGTTCATGTTGCCCTGGGGCTTCACTAGCAATTGTCGAACTAATCACACTCATAATCGCCGAAGACATCATAAAAAAGCAAAAGACTAATAAAACTGGCATATAAGGAATATGGCCAAAACCATCAGCTATTACACAGGCATAAAATAATGCCGTTAAAAAAGAAAGTAATCTCGCCCCATATAAATCAACGATACGTCCCGTCAACATCATAGCAATGAAGCTAATAACTCCACCAACAATATAGAGTTCCGCGAGTTCTGCACGAGGAAAATTTAAATTAAAGGTAAAGTAATTTATTGTGCTCGCTATCATAATAAAGGCTGAAAAGGACGTAAGTGCCATCAATAAAAATGAAAGTTGAATTTCCCGCCTGCTGAGCATTTCAGCAATTGAAATCGTTTGCGGGACATCACTTTCATGATCTATATGGCCTGTCATTGAAGGAAGAAGCACAATAACACCAATCGTTACAAAGGCAGCAAATGATGCGATCGCGTAAAATGGCATTTGCCAATTAAACTGAAGTGCCAACTCAAGTCCAAGAGGTATTCCAAAAACGGACGCTACAGTAAAAGCACTCGTCACAATAGCCAGCGCCCGACCGCGCCTTGATATAGGGACCATGTCAACTACCATCGAAAGGCTTAAAGCTGTCACCGGGCCACCAAACAGTCCGGCAAGTGTTCGTGCAGCAAGCATGCTGGTTGTATCCCAGGAAAAGGCCGTAAGAAATGTACTGATAGAAAGGCCTATTAAAAAAAATACCACCGCTTTTTTACGGTCAAACCGATCAAGGAAGCGCGCCATTATTACGGCCGAAAATGCCGCTGCAAATGTGTATATCCCATTCACCAACCCCATTTGTGATGATGGAATTTTTATCTCCGTTGTGAGATCCGGCCCTAGAGGCAATATAATCATGAAGTCAAGAACGTTGGCCAGTTGAATAAGACCACTAAGCCAAACAACCTTGCGCTCTAACCTTAAATCCGACATTTAAATGACCTGATGTAATTCGCTTGATATGTTGGTGCCGACTATAACGAGCCATTTTCAATCGGGCAATCTAGATATTGAATTTAATTAACACGGGTGCTAACTTTCTTTTATGTTCAAATTATTGACAAAAACTCTGCTTTTAAATTTATGCTTTTTAATCATAACTATTCCCGCTCATGCCAACTACAGCAATGGCGTATTATATATGCTTTTCGAACAGTCAGAAATGGCCGTTATCGAATTTAAAAAAGCCGCCGAAGAAGGCCATGTTGAAGCAATTTATTCACTTGGATATATGTATGAAAACGCTGTTGGCATTCCAAAGGATTACGCACAAGCACTTATCTGGTACAATAAAGCAGCTGCACTAGGTGATGTAAAATCAAAATATATTCTTGGTAATATGTATAATAGAGGCCGCGGGGTAACGATTGACTATGCAAAGGCAGTCGACTGGTACCGCCAGGCAGCCGTTGCAGGTTATGCCTGGGCTCAATATTTCCTTGCTCTAAAACTTGAAACAGGCCAAGGAACCAGCCAAAACGAACAACAGGCTGCCTATTGGTATGAGCACGCCGCTGAACAGGAACATGCCCGCGCACAATATAATCTCGCCAAAATGTATCTTGAAGGCAGAGCAGTTGCCAAAAATATTAAAAAAGCGTATCAATGGGCTATGCTGGCACAGGCATACGCACATAGCGATGCAAAAGAGTTAATGGCTGAAATTGCGGATCAATTGAGCAATGATGACATAACAACCATAAAATTGAATGTTCGTACTTGGATACGAACACACAGATGAAGTTTGATTAAGGGTATAACAAATAAATGAAATATATAAGCCTGCTATTATTTTTAGTATTTATTACACCGCTCGCCGCACAAGAGCAAAGCCAACCCATTGCCGTAGAGAACGGTGTTTCATGGGAGCTTGCGGCTCACAGAAAAAAAACCATTTCCAATATTAATTATAAAATTAGTTTAAAAATTTCGTCCCTGCCTAATGTCCCCGTTTCAGGCACATCTGAAATCACCTTTGATTTAAATGACATATCACAAGATTTACAAATTGATTTTAAAGAACAGAAAAGCAATCTAAAAAACATTCGAGTCAATAGCAAACGCCACGTTATAAATCATTTTAATGAACATATCGTAATTGCTCGCTCCTTGTTAAAAATTGGCGAAAACAAAGTAAAAATAACTTTCGATGCCGGTGAAGGCGCCCTTAACCGGTCGCCGAATTTTCTTTATACACTCTTCGTGCCCGATAGAATGCGGACCAGCTTACCCAGTTTTGATCAGCCAAATTTA
>JABIPV010000070.1 GCA_018699075.1 Kordiimonadaceae bacterium
CCCGTTGAAGAAGGCGATATTGGCGCAGGCAAAGGAACAGTTGCGTTTGGCTGGAAGGGTGGTATTGGCACATCATCACGGGTTTTGCCGGATGAACTTGGTGGCTACACAGTTGGTGTATTAGTACAAACCAACTTTGGCGGCATTTTAATGATGGACGGGGTTCCCGTTGGCGAAGAATTAAATCAATTCTATATGAATGATTATGTGGATAGTGATGTGGCAGACGGATCGATCATGATGATTGTTGCGACCGATGCGCCTTTGTCAGACCGTAATTTAAAGCGGTTAGCAAACCGTGCCTTAACGGGGCTTGCCCGTACGGGGTCTTCAATGACCAATGGCAGTGGTGATTATGTGATCAGTTTTTCGACAGCGCAAAGCGTGCGTCGTACCTCAGAACGCAGAAATAATGTTACTAAAATCGACGATTTACCAAACGATCGAATCTCGCCACTTTTTCAGGCAGTGAATGAAGCAACAGAAGAAGCAATATATAATTCATTACTGATGGCCCAGTCTGTAACCACTCGAAATGTGGCAACAGGGAAAAGCCGAACCGTTAATGAGCTCCCCATCGATAAAGTCCGTGAGATATTAAAGAAATACAATAGATGATCTGCTTGCAGTACAAGCATTGATCGTGTTAAGTCGCGGCTATGAAAAATATCTCTAATCAGGCAGTAGAAACCAACAGCCATATTAAGGCTGTGCTTGGTCCTACAAATACAGGAAAAACTCATCTCGCGGTGGAGCGGATGCTTGGGCATAGTTCTGGCATGATCGGTTTACCGTTGAGGCTGCTTGCGCGTGAAATATATGACAGAATTGTAAAATCGCAAGGTGTGTCAAATGTGGCCTTGATAACAGGTGAAGAAAAAATTGTGCCTGCCAACGCCAGATATTATGTCTGCACGGTAGAATCAATGCCGATGTCGAAATCATTTGATTTTATCGCAATTGATGAAGTTCAGCTTGCTGCGGATTTTGACCGTGGTCATGTCTTTACGGACCGATTGTTAAGAGCGAGAGGTCGTTCTGAAACAATGCTGCTTGGCTCAGAAATTATAAGGCCGCTTATTAAGCGGTTAATCCCCGATGTTGATTTTATTACAAGACCAAGATTTTCAGATCTTATCTATGTTGAACCTAAGAAATTATCCCGCCTGCCTCGTAGAAGTGCGTTAATTACATTCAGTGTCGCCAATGTTTATGGTTATGCTGAAATGTTACGTCGCGCTAAGGGTGGCGTTGCAGTGGTGATGGGAGCGCTAAGTCCTCGTACTCGAAATGCACAAGTAGAGCTTTATCAAAATGGTGATGTGGATTATCTGGTTGCAACGGATGCTATTGGTATGGGACTCAATATGGATATTGACCATGTGTCATTTGCGGGAACCGCTAAATATGATGGTCGCCAAATGCGTGACCTAACAGCTGCAGAACTCGGACAAATAGCCGGACGTGCGGGTAGATATATGAATAATGGAACTTTTGGCTGTCTAACCGAGGGGGCAGATTACCAATCTGGATTAAGGCCAGAAATAGTTTACGCAATTGAAGAACATCAATTTGCCCCGCTGACTGCACTTCAATGGCGTAATGTAAAAATCGATTTTACCCGTCCCGACACAGTGATTCGGTCCTTAAAAGTCGCACCAGAACGAAACGGCATGACGCGAAGTATGGAAGGGCAAGATTTACGTACTTTTATTAAACTTGCGGAAATGAATGATATTAAACCATTGCTTGGTGGCACGGCGGCAGTGAAGACATTATGGGAAGTATGCCAAATTCCTGATTTTAGAAAGATATCTGATGAAGAACATATTTTGTTATGTTCAAAAGTTTATCGGCAGCTTTCTGCAGATTCTGCGTTGATAAAAAAAGATTGGCTAACGAAAATGGTTAAGCCGTTAGATCGAATGGACGGCGATATTGATGCTTTATCAAATCGTATTGCAAATATTCGCACATGGACTTATATTTCCAATCGATCTGGATGGTGTGAGTCACAAAAGTATTGGCAAGAAACCACAAGAGATATTGAAGATAGACTATCGGATGCGCTACATGAACGCCTAAGACAACGTTTTGTAAATAAAAGAACGTCAGTATTAATGAGAGAGTTACGCCAAAAAGGAAAATTAATGGCAAATGTTGAAACGGATGGGAGTGTATATGTTGAAGAACATTTCCTTGGTACCATTGAAGGTTTTCAGTTTAAAGAAGACGAAGGTGCTTTCGGTGAAGATAGTAAAACATTACGCAGTGCAGCTGCAAAAGTTCTTGGTGAAGAGATTTCTAAACGTGCCGAAGAATTTAATATGGCTGAAGAAGGTGAAGTAAGCCTTATTTACGGTGATCCATTAACTCGAAGCACGATTAATTGGCGTGGTATTGCCGTGGGTCGAGTGATTAAAGGGCCTTCAATTCTCTCCCCAAAAGCAATAGTTATTCCAACGCCAGTATTACAGGGTGATGCTCTTAATATGGTCCAGGATAAACTGGACCGTTGGCTTAGCGCTCATATTGCGGAAATCCTTACGCCATTATTTGCTTTGCAGGAAGCGACTGATGGCGCAAAAGATGAAGAAGGTAATGATCGCATAAGCGGCATGGCCAGAGGCATCGCCTTTCAAATGGTTGAAAAATTAGGAACTATTCCGAGAAGGGTAATTGCCAAAGATTTTAAAGATGTTGACCGTGAAGGGCGCTTTCAAATTAAAAAACTAGGTGTGTGGCTTGGCGCGGCTAGTCTTTACATTCCGTCACTTTTAAAACCAGCCCCAGCACAACTTCGTTTGCTGCTTTGGGCATTATTTAATGATCAGGAAAGCCTGCCGGATATTCCTCCTGCGGGATTATGTACTATTAAAGTCGATAAAAATGCATCGCGCGTTTTTTATGAAGTTTCTGGTTACCGGGTCGTTGGTAATAACGCAGTTCGCCTTGATATGCTTGAACGTCTCGCTAATGCAGCACGAGAGGTCTCTATGAAGGGCCCGTTTGAAATGGATCCTGATTTAATGAGCTTAGTAGGGACAAGCGGCGATGATTTTATAGAAATCATGGGCTATTTAGGTTATGTGAGAAAAGAGTTTTCTGCAGAAAAAGCTGCTGGAATTTTAGCCAAACGTAAAGAGGCTGAGCAAAAAGTAAAAGAAGAAGCTGAAACACTAACTGAAGATGCTAAAAAAGAGGATGCTCCGGCAGAGGAAGCCACAGAAGAGGAAGCAACAGCAGAGAAAACGGTAACAAAGGAAGCTCCAGCAGAGATGGCCGTTGTAGAAGAAGAAAAGCCTTCAAAAGTAACTTTATTTGTGCACCAGCCTGAAGGAAATAGAAGCAAGGGAAATAGTAAAACTTACAAAGGTAAAGCGGGTAAGAATAGTAAATCGGCGGCAAAAAATAAATTTTCGAAGAAAACTCCCGCAAAATATTCAGCTAAAAAGCAACCCGTAAAGCCTGTTAAGTTAGATCCGGACTCTCCGTTTGCAGCGCTCGCTGGATTAAAAGAACAATTAAAAGGCAAAAAGTAATATGCCGGATACAAAGCTCACACAACGTATCGATGTGTGGCTTTGGCATGCGAGGTTTTATAAAACCAGGTCTTTGGCAACAAAAATGGTTCGCGGAGGTAAAGTCCGTCTAAATGGTAACATTTGTAAAAAAGCAAGCACCTTTGTTTCAAATGAAGATGTTCTGACATTTGTCAGAGCAGACGATATTTTAATTGCAAAAGTTGCCAGTATATCAAATCGGCGAGGCCCTGCCCCTGAAGCTCAACTTTTATATAAAGATTTAACCCCACCAAAAGAAGTGCATTCTAAACTCAATAAAAATCTAACGGCAATAAGAGAAAAAGGAGCCGGGCGTCCTACTAAAGCCGAACGCCGGGCAATTGACAAATTGATGGATAAATAGAAAATTTATATAAAGGTTATAAGCTGTTAACTAATTTCTGTTAAATTCTGGGGATTGATAACAATGAAATTAATAGGTGATCTTTGTTAAAAATATTGTTTTATTTAGCAGTTTTGGCTGTAATGGCTTCTTTTTATAGCGATGAAATATTTAGATTTGTTAATAACCAAACACGTTTATCTACGGGATCTGCTGCATCTGAGTCATCGTCAGCTTCTGCCAATTTAGTACATACACTCGAAATCCCTATGCGAAATGATGGTCATTACTGGATTGATATGACTGTTGATTATCAATCCGTTCAATTCATTGTTGATACGGGGGCCAGTTATGTGACTTTAAGTCATGAAGATGGTCAGAAATTGAATATTTATTTAAATGAAAGCGATTATAATATTCCGGTCAATACAGCCGCAGGGCGATCTACGGTCGCTGAAATTAATATCAATGTAATGTCATTTGGGATTATTGAACTTTATAATGTAAAAGCTTTTGTTGCTCGTGAAGGAATGCTTTCTGTTTCCTTACTGGGTATGAATTATTTAAATAAATTAGAACGTTTCGAATTTAGTGATCAAAGGTTGATTTTAGAACAATAAAATAATATATATTGACACTGTAAACATTATTTTTACAATAAGGGTGGGAAAAGAGTTACAGTTGTTATGAATACAAGAAAATCGACATATCATCATGGGAATTTACGCGAAGTACTTATCACTTCTGCGTTAGAAATTTTAAAAGAAGGTACGATACAGGACTTAAGTCTGCGGGCGTTAGCGCGCAAGGCGGGGGTGTCTCAAACTGCGCCTTATAGACATTTTGAAGATAAAGAAGCATTGATTGTTGTTTTGATACTCGAGGGTTCAGCAATAATGCAAGAATATATGAAGAATGCGATTGCGATTTCTGATGACCCTGTGGAGAGGTTAATTAATCTTGGTATTTCTTATTGTGATTTTTCACAAGACCACCCTGCACATTTTAGATTAATGTTTAGTGGTAATGTGGAAGATAAAGAAAAATATGAAGCTCTTGTTGAAGCCGATAAAAATGGTAGTGAAATAGTAGAGGTTATTGTTTCAGAATGCATGAAGCTTCCAAATGCACCGCAAATTAAACCAGAAATCGTGCGCCTTGCCTGTTGGTCATTGGTTCATGGGTTGGCGAATTTAATACTGAATGATGTTATTCGTGATGACATACTCATTAAAAGGGACAAAAGAACTGTTGTCAGTGAAGTTATATCCTTTTATACAAAGACAATGTTTGAGAAGTAAATCTTGAACTAATCATAATATAGAAACATTTTAGGGTAATATATCAAGTGTCTATTTTTGCAAAACTGGGAACCTTTTTCACGGATGAAGAAGGTTCAAATGATTCACAAGCTTCTAATAATATTGATGCAAAAAAACTTGCCGCTGCTGCATTAATGGTTGAAGTCGCAGTTCAAGATGGTGAGTTTGCGGATCAAGAACAAAAAGTTATTAAAAAATCACTGATTGAAAAGTTAGATTTATCAGATACGGAAGCAGAAGAATTATTAAGTGCGGCCATTGATAAACAAAGTCAATCTATACAGATATTATCTTTTACCCGTGATATTAAAAATCATTTTGATGAGGAAGGTCGCGCGGATATTATGGAAATGTTATGGGGTATCGTATTTGCTGATGGTGTAGAAGATCATTTCGAAAGTAATTTAATGCGCCGTATCGCGGGACTATTATATGTTTCCGATAAGAAAAGTGGTGAACTACGGAAAAAAATAATGCGGGAAAACAATCTTATTTGAGGTGTTTTAATGATTTTAGAAGTTGCCATTTTAAACATTAAACCCGGTCAAGAAGATGATTTTGAAAAGGCATTTAAAAAAGCACAAGAAATTATCATAAAAATGGTTGGCTATCAATCACACCAACTGCAACATTCCATAGAAAATAAATCTCGTTATATTCTTTTAGTAAATTGGGATAGCCTAGAAAATCATGAAATTGGGTTTAGACAATCAGAAGAATATAAAAAATGGCGAGAATTATTGCATCATTTTTATGATCCATTCCCATCGGTAGAACATTTTACAAGTGTTTA
>JABIPV010000318.1 GCA_018699075.1 Kordiimonadaceae bacterium
ATGCCTTTTTGATTATAATCAGCAAATGCCGTGTACAGATAAGGCAGTAACTGCATGCGTAAATTAAGTACATCACGTACGTCATCGGTTACATCATCAAATTCCCAGGGCTTAGTTCCTGATGACCAGGCATTTAACTGTGCAAGGTGAGAAAAGGCCGTGGTTTGAAAACGCATCAACCATTCGCGGCCATTATCCGCCGATCTAATCTCGGGGACCCATAAAAGACCGGAAAGACTGGCCGCAGAAATACCCGTGATATATTCAAGCTGATCATAACTATCGGAATATAGCGCATAAGGGTGACTGGCGGCGGCACCATTGCTGGCGCGAACCATGCTTAAAGTGCGGGTGTTGTGCTTTTTAAAGATATCTTGATACATCATTTTTTGCATCTGAAGGCCATATGTTTGACGCATTACTTCGCCCGGTGTTCCAGATGGGAAGGTGGCATGATCAGGCCATAGCCAATTATCAAAACCGTCAACTTCATCAATTTTATAACCGCTAATACCAATACTGATATGATCATTCCAGTGTTGATCGGTGATTATTTTTCGCGCTTCAGGTAACATATAATCAGGTACAATACCCAGCCACACCATATGCGATCCAGAAAGAGGATACATTTTATCATAAATTTTTGCTTCCGGCGAAATATAGGGGTTTTGCCAAAGGTTTAGATATATGTTTTGTTTTAGTAGGTCTTTGGTAAAGCCTTCGGGATCAGCAAATCTTTTAGTCTGCCATTCAAAAGTATTGGGATATGATTTGGTTTGCCAACCGGGTTCTAAACCAACCACATCAAGAGGAATATTATATTTGCTGAATTCAGCAATGTCCGCTTTCACTTGATCGGCGTTATGTTCCGCATGTACACGGTTCCAAAAACCAAGACCCCAGAGTGGAGGGAGAGCTCCACCACCGCTCAAAAGGTTATAACGGGAAACAATATCAAGCATATTGTCTCCCGCAATGATGATCACTTCAACGCCATCAGCAATTAAGGAGGCTTCAACCGCACCAGCGCCAGGTTGCGGGTCCCATTCACCGATTTTATCTTCCGGCAGGGGGTTTCTGTCAAGTGGCGTTGGATTGTTGTTGGCGTCTTTGCGGTTACCTACTTGGGTATATACTTTGATATAGCGAGCCGTATTAAAAAATACACCGTAACCTTTGCTTGATATATAAAAGGGGACGGGGGCATGTGTCTTGCCATTACCTTTGCCCCAATGATCCACTTTTAAATCAAGTACCGTTCTACTTTTATCAATACCATCTAGCTGTAAACCATAACCATAAATGGTTTCAGTAAGGTCTGTTGGAATATAAACCATGATCCGACCATCATTATTTTGAATGTAACGAGCAGGGTTTTGGTTAAAAGGGAAGATAGGGGACGACTTTTTATTTAGCACTTCTAGCTTTGGCGGCTCAGCAGCAAAATCCGTATAGCGAATTTCATTGCTCATATCGCCTAATTCAATTTTCCAAATTCCGGGCGAAATGGTTTGCCAGTCTTTTGCTTCAACAAGGTCAGATAGACCAGATGCGTTTACTGTATTTGCAAGCATACAGATTTGAACCGATAAAAAAAATATCAATGTTCTGGCAAGTTTCATGAAGTTTCCTTATTTGCGCAATGGTTTTCTTTAAAACCTTGAAGATTTAGGTTTTTCAAACTCACTAATAAAATTTTTCCTTAAATAATGTTAAAGCTTTTATATTTCTTTAAGTCTGGGCATCATTTCTGCAAAATTACAAGGTTTAAACCTTATGTCTAATTGTTCTGCAAATATATGGTTCCAAGCGTCTTTACAAGCACCTGGTGAGCCGG
The DNA here is from genome assembly GCA_018699075.1 of Kordiimonadaceae bacterium. Lineage (GTDB taxonomy): Bacteria > Pseudomonadota > Alphaproteobacteria > Sphingomonadales > Emcibacteraceae > Pseudemcibacter. Next base: position 1,838 of record JABIPV010000318.1, read on the forward strand.
GAACTGCGAACATATAGGTACCATTTGCAACACCACCTGTGGCACGGGACTGTAATGTGGATGTGCCGATTAGTTTATAAGAAATATGGCGGAATATTTCACCAAAACCCTCAATTTCTTTGTCGTAAAGTTGATGGAAAATTTCCGGGGTTATATCGCGACCAGTAAGGCCTGTACCACCCGTAGAAATAATCACTTGAATATCATCGTCTGCAATCCACTTTTTTAGTTGAGCACGAAGATCGTCTTTTTCATCTTTAATAATGGCACGGTCACTTAGTACATGGCCAGCGGCTAAGAGCTTATCCACCAGTACTTGCCCTGATATATCGGTCTCTAAGGTACGGCTATCAGATAAAGTTAAAATAGCGATATTAAGTGGTAAAAACTCTTTAGTCTGATCGATTGCCATTTTGGGTGCTCTTATTGTTATTATTAGCAGCAGTTTGATTGTTATCTAGTGGTGTATATATTGGCCATTCGCCGGAAGCAACAAAATCAAGTGTCGGAATATCTTGTCCCATACGCATGCGGTAAATCCACATGTTGCTTAACACTCGTTCGATATAAATGCGCGTTTCACGGGCAGGGATGCTTTCGATATATAAAAGCGGGTCATCTTGGAAATTGGTTTTTTTAATCCATTTTTGCATATTTCCAGGCCCTGCATTATAGGCAGTAAGGGATTTAAACAAATTACCATCGGCAAAATTTTTGCCGAGCATGGTTTTCATATATTTCTGTCCCAAATACATATTATAGCGCGGATCATCTAATTTAATACGTTGAAGGCGGCGGTTCTGGGACATATCGCCCGCAGCTCCCATCATTAATTGCATCAGACCACGTGCACCAACGCCACTTTTTGCCCAGCTGTTAAAGGCACTTTCTTGACGGATCATGCCGAATAACAATGCCTTATCAAGCGTATAACCACCGTCTGGAGTAATATAGGGAACAGGATATAAAGTACTATCCAGTGACGCAATGCGTTTCTGAACTTCAATCCTGCCAATTCTAAGCTGCGTAGCGGCAAGGCCTAATCTGGCAGCAAGGCCGAGTAATGAAGCATGTTGACTGTCACGTGTACGGCTCCAAGCGGTGCTAAGTTCCATATCGGCAAGGGTGTTTTCCCCTACTTGAGCAAGCGCAATCGCGCGAAGTACTGATGATGAACCGCGCAGTTCACGGTAATCACGTGCCGTAAATTCAGGTGCTGACCAGTTTAATACTGGATCAATTCCCAGCTGACGTGCCGCAAGAATACCATAAAAGGTACGTTTAAAAGAGGCAGATTTTTTAAGAAGACGTGTGACTTGATCCGGTTGGCGGCAGTTTAAATATGCACGCGCAGCCCAAAAGCCACCCCCCGCAGCAGTCCAGTCTCCTGCGACAGATGAGTTGGCCACGTGTTCAAAATGTTCTGCTGAAACGGTACAATCTCCAAGTCGCCATGCCGCTAATCCTGCAATCCAGTCTGCTTGTGATAAATGCTTACGAGAACGTGATGCATATTGTGCAATGGCTAGTGCCTTATCATCTTGGTTAGTAAGATAATATTCATTGGCAATACGCGCCAGCTGAGTATCAATTTCCAGGTTGGTTAAAATCCCCCGCTCAGCGAAGGCCCAAATTCTTTTTTCAGCACGTGCCGCATTATGTTGGCGGAGATAACGATTAATCACTTTTTTGAGTTCGGCAACGTCTCTGCGTTCTTGTCTTTTACGTTTTTGTGCCTCTGTGGGAATAGCAGCCTTTTTGGCTGCTTCAGCGGCTATTACAGCGGCTACAGATTCCTTAGACGGAGGCGTAGGTTTATCAGCCGGAAAAGCGTAAGAAGCACTGGTCATTGGCTGCATTAAACCGTTGGTTTTACCGCTGTTTTTACGTTTTGCTAAATCATAAATCCTCTGTGCACCAGGAAGATCCCCATAATTTTTCATCCAGGCTGTTAGTTCATTATATTTTGATGTGTAGGCCGTTGCGTGCATATAACGTTGATAATAAACGTGGCCCATTAAAATTGGGTTTTCAATGTTATTGATCTGGCGGTCTGCTTGTTTCCAACGTCCGCGATTTTGTTCATCGAATATATTGCGGTAAGATTCTACGTCGTCAGAGCTTAATGGTGATAAATTAAGCTCGTCAATGGCTGAATTCTGTGCCAAAGACATATTCATACTTAAAAGTGAAAATATAATGATAATCTTTTTAATCATTTTTCCAGCGTTCCAATTCTTTCTTTAATGCTTAGTAAATCATGCCATGTTTGTTTTTTACAGTTCGGCTGACGAATTAAATATTCTGGATGTAAAATGGATACGATGGGTATTTGTTTGCCGTCCATTTCATATTCTTGCCATTTGCCCCGTAACTTAGTGATGCCAATGTTATTATCAAGTAATGCATTCGCCGATGTGCCGCCAACAAGGATAATCATTTTAGGATTAAATAGTTCAATATGCCGTTTTAAAAACGGAAGACATATATCACATTCTGCCGATGTTGGTTTACGGTTACCCGGCGGGCGCCATGGCACTAAATTTGTAATGTAAAAATCATTCTCTCGGGTCATATTAATGGCCGCGAACATTTTATTAAGCAGTTGACCACATTCACCGATAAAAGGCTTGCCGTCACGATCTTCATCAACACCAGGTGCTTCACCGATGACCATTATGTCACTTTGGGGATTTCCATCACAATAAACAGTGTTTGAAGCGGTGTTTTTTAAACTGCAGTCTTCAAAAGATAGAATCGCTTCATTTAATGCCTCCAGTGAAGTACACTGCGCAACTAATTTTTCAGCGTTTGAAATGATTTCTTTATTACTGACTAAAGGCGCCTTTGAAACAGGTCTAGATATAGGTTTTTTTTCAGATGAAGAAGTTGTGCTAACCTTTTGAATTACTTGTATTTCACTAGCTTCATCGAACCAGTTTGTTTCGTTTTCAGAAATACATTCATCAACGCCACATTCTATATACCATTTCAGCATATTTGCGGGGTCTAAATCTTGATCTGTAGCGGTTGTATTATCCATGGGGTAATTATATATCAGACAACTTAATATTTTAATTAGAATATTTATTCTTTTATGATTTTTTAAAGCTATACTCCATAAAAGGTATAAATAGGGCAATTAAAGGATAATAATATAAATGTCTGCTCATTCTTCTAAAAAAGTAATTTTTGCGGCACTGATTGGTAATTTTCTCATTTTCATCACTAAGCTTGGGGCGGCGCTTTGGACCAATTCATCGGCAATGTTTTCTGAAGCAATTCACAGTATTGTTGATTGTGGTAATCAGGTTTTATTGCTGTATGGTATAAAAAAATCTTCTCAGCTGCCTGATGCTGAACATCCTTTTGGATATGGTAAAGAGCTCTATTTTTGGAGCTTTGTTGTTGCGATGATGATCTTTGCTGTTGGTTCCGGCGTTTCATTATATGAAGGCATTCATAAAATTATGGAACCTGCGGTCGTGAAGGATATTTATATCAATTATATAGTCCTCGGCGTGGCAATTTTATTTGAAGCCTACCCTTGGAAAATGGCCTATCAGGAATTCAATGCACGGCGTGGAAATCTTTCTATGATTGAAGCAGTCCATGACAGTAAAGACCCAAGTTTATTTGCAATATTGTTTGAAGATACTGCTGCATTATTGGGACTTTCAGTGGCAATGATCGGCTTATTCATCGGTGATTACTTTGGTATTCCAGAAGCAGATGGTATTGCATCGGTCTGTATTGGTTTGATTTTGGCATCAACGGCAGCATTACTTGCTTTTGAATGTAAAAGCCTTTTAATTGGGGAAGCGGCAGACCCGAAAGTGATTAAAAGTATTGCCGATTTATTTGACGGACATCCACATATTGATAACGTAAATGAAGTGCTGACCATGCATATGGGACCCAATGATGTGCTATTGAACCTGAGTTTAGATTTTAATAATGATATTAAAGCAGGTGATGTGGAAACGATTATTTCCGAATTTGAACAAAAGATCAAAAAGTTGCAATGGTAAGAAAATGATGCATCTTGTCGGACCATGGATGAGTACAACAAATACTAAAAAGCGAAAACAAAACAAATCTAAGCGCCAACTCAAAGCTGATATCGAACATGATAAATGGCTCCGCAAAATGGGTATCACGAATAATCGGAGTGTAGCACAGCCTGGTAGTGTATCTGGTTTGGGACCAGAGGGTCGTAAGTTCGAATCTTACCACTCCGACCAACTCCCTCTTAGTAACAAAATAGTTCCTATTGAACCAAAGAAAAC
>JABIPV010000366.1 GCA_018699075.1 Kordiimonadaceae bacterium
ACCGTTCTCTCGGCGCTTCCAGATTTACTAGTTTTATTAGAGTGTTTACGTGTCATTTTCATTCCTTCGTCATTACGATGAAACAAAAACACTCTCTTATGCAATACCTTTAATTAGTCCAACTTGGTCTGACGGGGTACACAATTGGTACCCAGGTATCACGTTTAAAAGAATTCGATATAATTAAAGGCCTATTTTCAAGTACTCTAATTAATGTAGTTCTTGAAATGCCGTTCGTAATTTTATTCATTGTTATTATATCGGCATTAGGTGGCTATCTAGCCCTTATCCCTGTTGCGATGATGGTTATCGCCTTGATCATGATCCCTCTGACTAAAAGACGCGTTGATATTTCAACACGTGCCCGTGCCAAACGCCATGGATTTTTGGTAGAAACCCTGACTAATTTAAGAACCATCAAACAAACTGCTTCCGAGAAATCATGGTTAAATCGTTACCGCGATTTATCGGCAGAAACATCTTATGCTCATTTTAAAACCTCACAAATTACTTTTCTTTTACAAAGTTTAGCACAGGCCATTATGCTCGCCTCTGGCGTCGCAACAATTGGGTTTGGAGTGATTAGGGTTATTGAAGGTCAAATGACAATTGGTGCGATGATAGCCACTATGGCACTTATTTGGCGTGTGCTTTCGCCCTTACAAAATTTATTCCTAACACTTACGCGCCTAGAGCACACAATAAATAGCGTAAAACAAATCAATAGCTTGATGAAATTAAAAACAGAAAGCAATCCTAATCCTGATAATATAAGCCAACGCGAATTTTTTGGTCACATAATTATGGACCGTGTTAGCTTTAGATACCGTCAAGGCAGCGAACCTGCCCTACTCGGGACCACGTTTGAAATACTTCCTAACGAAATGCTGGCGATCGTAGGACCCAATGCTTCTGGTAAATCGACAATCTTAAAAATCATCCTTGGCATGTACCAAAATCAAGCAGGTCAAATTATTCTGGATGGTATGGATATTCGACAAATCAATCCAATTGTTCTAAGGCAAAATATTGCATATGTGCCACAAGAATCTCGGTTCTTCCATGGTACGATTGCTCAAAACTTGCGTCTTTCTCATCCTACCGCTACTGATGATGAATTGCATAGTGCCTGTGAAATTGCAAACATAACAGATGATATTAATACACTACCTAAAGGACTTGACACACGAATTGGTGATCAAACTATTAATGGACTGCCCTCTGGCTTCAAACAACGGTTATCACTTGCGAGAGCTTATCTTAAAAACTCGCCAATACTCCTATTGGATGAGCCTGGTCAAACACTCGATTTCGAGGCAGATAATGCCTTTATTAATTCGTTAAAAAAATTAAAAGGAACGTGCACAATCATTATGGTTTCGCACCGCCCAAGCCACATTAAATTATGTGATAAAGTACTTTCTATGGAAAACGGCATGGTCGTTAATTTGGGTACACCACAAGATTTATATCCAGCTCCACCCCCCCAAACAGCACAAGTAGAAGATGGGAAAAATGTATAATGACTGAAGATAATAAAAATTCATCTGATGAAAATTTAGAAAATTCTAAAACAGAAAATTCTGAAGAAGAAAGTAATGCTGTAGAAAAGAGCGAAGGTAACTTGGTTCAAAGGCAGGTTGGCTCAATATTAAGAAAAAACAAAAATGATACGCAATATTATGCCCGGTTTTTATCAAGATCGACACTACTTGAAGAGGCAGGTCCTCCGAAATCATCTATTACAACAATCGGTATCATAAGTACTTTTGTGCTTGGGTTTTTTGTTTGGGCCTTTTTCTCAACTCTTAATGAAACCAGCGTAGCCATGGGTGAAGTGGTGCCTGCAATTTCTGTGCAGCCCGTACAACATTTAGAAGGCGGTATCGTTTCTGGAGTTCTCGTTAAAGATGGTGACACCATCAAAAAAGGGCAGCCATTAATTCAATTAGATACAACCTCAACACTATCAGAACTTAACCGTACTCGAGCCCGTTACGTATCGTTAGATATGCAAATGCGCCGTTTGCGTGATTTTGCCCTGCGCGAAGATGCAGATTTTTCTGATTATGAAGATGAGTATCCTGTTATCGCGCTTGATCAAGAAAAAATCCTTAATCAACAAAAACAATCAAGAGCAGCCCAAGAAAATGTATATATTTCAAAGATAGCAAGCTCAAGAAACCAACTTTCTGTGCTTGAACAACAAGAAGCATCACGCAAAGAAGCAACTGAAATTGTAGCCGAAGAACTTAAAATACGCGAAGAACTTACGGAAAAAGGTCTAGGATCAAAAATTCGTTTGCTTGAAATTCAACGTGATTATGTCACTGTCAAAGGTGAGTATGACAGCGCCGTTGAGCAAAAAATCGGCGTTAGAGCCGGTATAAATGAAGCCGAAGGTAATCTCGTTCAATTAAGAGAAAGATTAAACGGGCAAGCACTAGAACAACTTGGACAAATGGTAGAAGAGAGCGTTCAACTGCAATCTGAATTAAAACGCCTAAACGATAAGCTTTCTAGATTAAGTATTAAATCTCCTGTAGATGGAATTGTAAAAGGTCTTAAATACCGCGCTATTGCTGCTGTGATCCCGCCTGGGGATCTTATTGCTGAAATCGTACCAAATGCAGACAACTTAATTGCTGAAGTACGCATCTCACCGCGGGATGTAGGTCATGTTATCATCGGCAGTGAAGTCAATTTAAAAGTGGATACTTATAATTATTCACTTTATGGCGGTGTACCCTCAATACTCTCTCAAGTCTCGGCTTCATCTTATCTTGATGAAGAGGGTAACGCCTATTTCAGGGGATATATTGAATTGCCGCAAAATTATGTAGGTGCTGATCCTGCGGCAAATCGTATTACGCCAGGAATGACATTGATTGCCGATATCAAAACAGGTGAAAAAACCTTATTAGAGTATCTAACTCGACCGATAAATAATGCCCTCGACACAGCCTTTAGAGAGCGTTAATTTACACTGAAAACAAAAAGCCCCGCTAAATATAGCGGGGCTTTTTTTGAAAGACTAATTCACATATTAGATTTTACTTTCAATCGCGTCCCATATTAGTGCGGCAATATCAGTACCGTCAAAGCGCTGTATTTCCTGAATTCCTGTTGGCGAGGTAACGTTTATTTCCGTTAGATAGTCACCAATAACATCAATACCTACAAATATTTGACCTTGTTCTTTTAAAATAGGGCCAATGGCATCGCATATTTCGTGCTCACGTGCTGTAAGTTCAGTTCTTCGGGCTTCGCCACCAACATGCATATTTGAGCGCACCTCGCCCTCTTCTGGCACTCGGTTAATGGCCCCTGCTGCTTTTCCATCAACTAGAATAATGCGCTTATCACCTTTTCTGACGTCAGAAAGATATTTTTGCACGATAAAAGGTTCTGGATAAAATTGCTGAAACATCTCTATCAAACTCGAAAGGTTCTGATCATCTTCCCTAATTCTAAAAACCCCTGCCCCGCCGTTCCCGTATAAAGGTTTAACAATAATATCACGGTATTCTTTACGAAAAGCTCTAACATCAACTTCGTTGGTTGTAATGAGGGTTGGTGGCATTAATTCCGGAAAGCGCGTTAAGAAAATCTTTTCAGGTGCATTTCGAACCGATGATGGATCATTCACAACTAAAGTTTTTGGATGGATATGTTCTAATATATGTGTCGCCGTTATATACCCCATGTGAAATGGAGGATCCTGACGCATTAATATCACATCAATCTCATCACCTAAATCCATATGAACCTTATCGCCAAGTTTATAATGGTTGCCCTGCTCTCTTTTAAATTCAAGTGGTTTTACATGGGCTTTCACTTTGTCATTCAAATATGACATATCTTCTACGAGATAATGAAAAAGCTTATGTCCACGTTTTTGGGCCTCAAGCCCCATGGCAAATGTGCTATCACCATTAATATCAATGGTTTCCACCGGGTCCATTTGCAGTGCTACATTTAAACTCATTAATTATTCACCTTTATCAATATCATTTTTAATTACTTCAAAAACATTGGGGCGATCATAGGCCCGCATTTCTTTTAAAGTATTTAATATTTTTTTCCGCATGTCGTTATTTTCAAAATCACAATTATCATCCATATAATCAAGGCAATCCAATAAATTTTGTTTGCCGTCAATTAAACATTGAGTATGGATTTGCAACATACCCAGTTCATATTTATGCACGATTTTCTCTGGATCAATATATATGGTTCTTTTTAATGCATTCATAGCTAAGTCAAAATCGCTAACGTTTAAACACCGGATTTTAATATTGTTAAGTAACCTAACTAAAATTGCACGCTTGCCAAGTGGGGCGTGATGCCATTGTTCTAACGGTGTCGCGCCCCCTGAAATCGTCCCAACTAATTCTCGAAGGTCATGAGCAGTCATAATTTTACCCTTATGAAAAGGGTCGAGTATAATTTGATCTTGTTCGCCAAAAATTCGGATCAAAAAATGAGCCGGAAAATTTACACCTTCCGCATTCCATCCTTGTGATCTTGCCGCGTGAAGGTATAAAATACCAAGACTAATCGGCAGACCTTTTCTTCGGTCTATCACAGACATTAAATTGGCATTTTGAATATCATCATAAAAGCCATCATCACCCTTATATTCATGGCGTCCCCACATAACTTCTACGAGCGCCTTGGCTCTATCTTCTGCGCTTAATGCTTCGTTTGCTTCACTATCAATGTCATATTTTATTATTTGCAAATGATGATGATATTTCTGCAATGAAACACCTGGACGGTCCAAGCTAGCGAGGATCAATGCCGTCTCTGCTACATCAATATCTTCTTCGGGTGTCGTACCAACACCCCTAAGGTATTCTATTTGTTTATCAAGTGTAGGGATCATTGTTACCACGCATTTTTAATATGAACTGGCCATCGCCACGGAATTATCAAGACCATATCACATCTATATATTTGAGTATCTATCTTATTGTTATCATTTCCACTTTTTAAGTGAGACATATAATATTCAGCCGATTTAGATATGCGTTTTTGTTGATGCACTGACAATGAATGAATAGCAGTGGTATAATCCTTTCGCGCCTTTACTTCACAAAAAACAGTTGTATCACCGCGTTTTGCAATAAGATCAATTTCCCCAAATGGTGATCTATATCGTTTATGAAGAATTGAATACCCTTTTAAAAACAATACAGCCACCGCAATATTTTCTGCAAAATGGCCTAACTTATATGCTTTTATTTTATCAGTCTTCGTCATTTGCCGATAACTCTAGTGCACGTTTATAAACTTCTTTTCGTTTTTTTCCAGTCATATAAGTTACCGCTGCAACAGCTTCTTTAACCGATAACTTTACGAGCGCATCTGTCAATGCCTCATCAAGATTATTCACCAACTGACCATCATTAATCGGTGGTTCTACAATAATAACAATTTCACCTTTTGGTGTTGGTCTATCCTCATAATGTAAGATCAATTCATTCAAATTATTTTTTTGCACTTCTTCAAATAGCTTCGTAAGTTCGCGGCATACAGCAACATTGCGGTTGCCTAAAACACTTCGCATATCTTTCAAACATGCAAGAAGCCTTTTGGGAGATTCGTAATAAATTAAAGACGCTGACACATCTTTTGATTTTTTTAGATCTTTTTGTCGTGCCACCATTTTTGAAGGAAGAAAGCCGCAAAATAAAAAACTATCCGTTGGCATCCCCGCATTGGTGAGCGCACAAAGAAGTGCACTTGCACCAGGTAAGCTGGTGACCATAACACCTTCTTTTTGGCATTCATTGACCAACTTATACCCCGGATCAGAAATTAACGGCGTACCCGCATCACTGATCAGGGCTATAATTTTACCAAAATTTAATTCATCCATTAACCTGGGCATTACTTGCGGCGCATTATGATCATGATAAGAAATCATCGGGGTTTTAATATCATAGTAAGAAAGTAGTTTTCCGCTTACCCTTTTATCTTCACAGGCGATATAGTCGGCCGCTTTTAATAAGTCCAGTGCTCGGACCGTGATATCCCTTAAATTACCAATGGGTGTCGCTGTGACATAAAGGCCACTTTTAAATGTTTTTTTCTTATTATTATCCATTTTTTATGCTTTTCCACACCTTTGCCATAATTCATGTCTAGCCTATCTGAATTCCTTTGGTATAACTAATTAATAACCCGCTTGGCAATGAAAATAGGAACCGTAAATTTGCGCACATATAAACTTCATATAATCGGTCTTTCTTTAATGACCTTGTTTATGGTCGCTGCTTGTGGTCCTGAAACGACGAATAATGCTCCCTTAACCAGAAACGCCCCCCCTGTTCAAGGGGAAGCTCCACTTATTCCGCAAAATATTATTGTTGAGGAAGACGAAGAAGAATTATTTATTGACGACGGGCCTGCGCGCCTTAAAATCTATGTCGGTGTAATGCTGCCCCTTTCCGGTGATACGGCACAAATGGGCCAAGCATTACTCAATGCCGCAACTCTTGCATTGTTTGATGCAAAAGACAGACGATTAGAACTATTTCCTGTTGATACCAAAGGCACACCAGACGGTGCTATTGAAGCAATCAACATACTGGTTGAAAATAGAGTTGATATCATTATTGGTCCCCTATTTTCAGAAAGCATCGCCGCAACACAACCCATTGCTAAAGCAGCAAATATCAAGATGATTGGCTTTTCCACCGACCAAGATGTCGCTGGTGATGGAGTTTACTTATTAAGCTTTAGACCTGAAGAACAGGTAAGTAGAGTTGTTAAATATGCGTCCAAGCTACGTTATGAAAAATTCGCGGCGTTAATTCCTGACACACGTTATGGCGGACGAATTATGAACGTACTTGAGCCCATTGTTGCATCAGAATTCAATGATCTTGTCGCCATGGAAGTATACCCTACCGATGCTTCATTACTCGATGATTCTGTAAAACGTATTGCCAATTACGATTTTCGTAGGCAAGAATTTCTTGATGAAATGAGCTTCCTTCGTGGACTAGGAAGAAATGATGATATGGGACAGGAATTCATTAAAGAAATCCGCAACTTAGAAACATTAGGTGACGTTAATTTTGATGCCATTTTATTACCTGAAGGTGGTTCAATGCTAGGGTCGCTAGCCCCTCTTCTTTCCTATTATGAAATTGATCTTAGTAAAGTAAGAGTTCTCGGCACGGGACTATGGCGCGATCAAATGCTCTTTAATGAACCACAATTACAGGGCGGATGGTTCGCCGCACCAGATGATGAGTTTTCAAATAATTTTATGATAAGGTATCAAAAATCATTTTCCCAAATGCCATCACAACTTGTGACTTTAGGGTATGATGCCATGGCCCTTATCGCCAATATCGTTCGCACACAAAGAGCCCCAAATTTTTCAAATCGTATCCTGACCAATCCAAATGGATTTGTTGGCCTTGATGGTATCTTCCGCTTTCACCGAACCGGTTTAGTTGAAAGAGGTCTTGCCGTATATGAGGTGTCGTCGTCGGCCTTTATTAAAATTGAAGATGCGCCAAATAGCTTTGTAGCAGAACAAGGTCCTTTATATGTAGAAATCCCTGTTGATTTTACACCAAAATTTGACCCAGTATTTGGTTTAACAGGGGCCGCCCCTTCGCTGTCAATTGAAGTGGATCAACCGTTAAAAAACCTTGAGATATCAAGTGTTCCAGACGATCCTTTGCAATAAACTCTTTTATATCTGCACCAATACGGCGCTTAAATTGATTATGATCAATCCCATCAGTTAATCTAAGGCCCATCATGATCATTTCTTCTGACATCATTTGTTGGTTTAATAAATCTTTATGCTTGGTTGCATGGCCATTTTTTTCTACAGCTTTTAACCACGTCTCGGGCTTTTTATTTTGCTCAGTCGCAAATGTTTTGTTACCAATAGTTATACGACCATGAGCCCCAGCACCGACACCGATATAATCATCATATTTCCAATAAGTCAGGTTATGACGACTTTCTTCTCCTACTTTGGCATAATTGGATATTTCATAAGCAGGGTAATTATAATCTGCACAAATATTGTTGGTTAAATCATATAATTCAGCACTCTGATCTTCATTTGGGATGATTAGATCACCTTTGTTATAGCGACCATAAAACGGCGTACCTTTTTCTATTGTCAGCTGATATAAGGATAAATGACCATTGGCCATTTTAAAGGCTTCTTTTAATTCTTTTTCCCAGTCCGATGTAACCTGCCCCATACGAGCGTAGATCAAATCAAAATTGGACCTAGTAAAATATTTCTGCGATAAGACAATCGCCTGTTTAGCCTCTTTAACACTATGCTCACGACCTAATGCTTTTAAATCAGCATCATTTAATGCCTGAATACCAAGTGAAACACGGTTAACCCCTGCAGCGGAAAAGTCGGAAAATTTACCAGCTTCTACACTGGTCGGATTTGCTTCCAAAGTAATTTCAATATCAGATGAGACATTAAAATATCCTGATAGTCGATTTATTACAGCTTCAACCGTAGAGGCGGGCATTAACGAAGGGGTACCACCGCCGAAGAAGATACTTTTTAATTGGCGCTCACCCACCATTGCCGCGTAATGATCTACTTCTTTAAGAAGTGCAGTGGTCATTTCAACATCATTTGTATTTTCACGTACATGGCTGTTAAAATCACAATATGGACATTTTGAAAGACAGAACGGCCAATGGACGTAAACTGATATTGGTTGCAAATTAGTTTTTGAAACAAGCATCGATTAATTTCTTAAATGCATTTGCACGGTGGCTGATGGCATGCTTTTCAGCAGCGGGCATTTCACCAAAAGTTTGGCTAAGCCCATTTGCCCTAAACATAGGATCATAGCCAAAGCCATTTTCCCCCATTAAGGGCCATACGAGCTCACCATGGACTTGACCTTCAAATGTTTCCACATGCCCATCCGGCCATGCGAGCGACAAAGCACAAGCAAAGTAAGCCGCACGTTCTTTATTACCAAGTTCATCATTTAACCGCTTCATTCCATAAGGAAAATCACGTTCATTTGTTTCTGGATTAACCGCATACCGCGCTGAATGAATGCCCGGAATGCCGCCAAGAGAGGGCACCACAAGGCCGCTATCATCAGCGAGGGAGACAAGCCCAGATTCAGCAGTAGCACTTTTTGATTTTATTTCAGCATTGGCAATGAATGTTTCACCGTCTTCAATTGGTTCCGATAGCGAAAGTTCTGCGGACGAATAAACGTCAACACCGTAAGGGGCAAGAAGTTCGCTTATTTCACGAACTTTGCCTTTATTATGACTGGCGACAACCAGTTTTTTTTCGTTAAATCTTCTGGTCATATTCCAAGCGTTTTACGTTGTAATTTGGTTATCTGTTCTACACCAATTCGTGCCAGTCGCATCATGCGCATTAATTCTTCTTCGCTGAATGGCTCTTCTTCCGCCGTTCCCTGAATTTCAATAATTTGCCCTGCTGCGGTTAAAACAAAATTTGCATCTGTTTCCGCACTACTGTCTTCATCATAATCCAAATCTAAAACAGGCTGCCCTTTATATACACCACATGAAATTGCAGCAACCTCGTGTTTAATAGGAATGCTTTCAATAATACCGTCAGCAACCATTTTTTGTAAACATTGATAAAGTGCCACATATCCGCCGGAAATTGACGCAGTTCTTGTACCACCATCTGCTTGTATAACATCACAAT
>JABIPV010000381.1 GCA_018699075.1 Kordiimonadaceae bacterium
AATAAATTTAAATAATTTTGATGTAGTTTCTTATTCAATACAATAATTACAATTTAAAAATTAATGTAATTATAAATCATTTAATTGTTCAGGGGGACTAATAATTTGCAGAAGCTTCATTACATTTTATTACCCGTATTAGGTATAATTTTTATCACTTTCATCAGCTTCTTTTTTATGCTTGAATATATGGCAAAAGACGTCGATCAAGCCATGCTTCGTACAGAAGCAGATATTCTAAGGTCCCAAATTAAACAATCTGCAATTAATATGTCAATAATAGCCGCGGATAATTCAGTCTGGAGCGCAGCGTATAACAATGTCTTTTTAAGCACAAATAAAGAGTGGATTGATGATAATTATGGAGGTAATGTTTCCAACTTGTCAAATGTTGAAGAGTTTTTCATTTATGGAACGGATAATAAAGTAGTTTATTCTTCATCTAATGATGGCCTGCCAAAGCCTGAAGATATATTAAATTCCGGACTAAGTAAGCATTTAGCATCACTCACAGTAAGTGATTACACAAGCGTTGTAAAATCATCGGGAATTGTTGAGGTTAGAAATCGTTATTTTGTATATGGTGCCAGTCTCATTCAGAACGCCGATAACGGACCGCCTACCTCAATTCCACCAGAACGACGGCCTATTGTCGTTTTTATTCATGAGTTAAATCAGAATAACCTTTCATCAATTGCTGATAATATTGACATGACAGAACTGATTATTAAAACCAACACCAATAATAATAACACTTTTTTATCTTTAGATAAAAGTGTAGTGGACAACATTTTTGCAAGTAGCGGAAATATCAGCTTCGAATGGGCGGCAAAGAAACCTGGTGCTGCTTTTAAACAAAGGCTTATTAACCCTCTGCTCATTGTTATAATTCTTGTGAGTTTTGCATTTATCTATTTTTATAAAAAAACATCCTTATTATTCACAGCTCTTAGAAGTATGGATAAGGCGAAGTCCAGTTTTCTCGCCAATATGAGCCATGAAATCAGAACGCCTCTTAATGCGATAATCGGCTTTAGCGAGATAATGATATCGAGAGCCGATAGAATTGATCACGAAAAAAACAAAGAATATGTTGGTTATATTTTTGATAGCGGGAAACACCTTCTGTCGGTGATAAACGATATCCTCGACCTGTCAAAAGTAGAGGCTGGAGAAATGAATGTAAATAAAGAATTTTTTCAAGTTAATGCCGTTATCAACCAATCAATATCAAATTTAAAACCTATGATAAACGAGCAAGGGCTGGTTATCGAGAACAATATGAAAGATGCAGAAATACTTAACGATGCAAAAATATTTCGGCAAATCATCGATAATATTCTTTCAAACGCTGTCAAATTCACTCCGTCTGGCGGCCGCATCTCCCTTTCTAATATTTTAAAGCGAGACATGATGGAAATTTCTATAACTGATACAGGCATAGGCATGTCAGAACCTGAACTTGAAACAGCACTCAGCAATTTTGGCCAGGTCCAGTCCGAATATTCAAGAGATTATGACGGAACAGGACTTGGGTTATCACTTGTTCAAAAATTTACTGATATCTTAGGTGGTAAATTCCTGGTGGAATCTCAGAAAAATATTGGAACAACAATTAAACTAAAAATTCCAACCTAGAACTTCATTTATCAATTATTTAAGTGCGGCTTGCGCTGCAGCTAACCTTGCTATAGGAACCCTATAAGGAGAACAAGAGACATAATCTAAGCCTATTTGATGGCAAAACTCAACTGATGCTGGATCGCCGCCATGTTCGCCGCAAATACCAATTTTAAGATCAGCGCGCGTAGCACGTCCACGTTCCACACCAATTTTAATAAGCTCCCCAACGCCCTCAATATCAATACTAACAAATGGGTCTTGTTCATAAATATCCGCTTTAAGATAATCATCCAAGAAATGACCACTGTCATCGCGACTAATACCGTAAGCGGTTTGCGTTAAATCATTGGTGCCAAAGCTAAAGAACTCTGCATGTTTGGCAATATTGCCCGCTTGTAGTGCGGCACGAGGAAGTTCAATCATGGTTCCAACCATGTATTCTTGCGACACACCAGAAGCGTTGATGATCTCATCCGCCACTTTGCTTATTAATTCCCCTAGTATTTCAAGTTCCTTACTTGTCCCAATCAGTGGCACCATAATTTCAGGCATTACGGCCTCACCCAATTCTTTACTTACTTCAATAGCGGCTTCAATAATGGCCTGGGTTTGCATTTCATATATTTCCGGGAAGGAAATACCAAGGCGACAACCACGGTGACCGAGCATCGGATTAAATTCGTGAAGTTCTGAAGCACGGCGTTTCAAATAATCAATTTCCACATTCATGGCTTTTGCCACTTCAATAAAGTCTTCATCAGCATGTGGTAAAAATTCATGAAGCGGCGGATCAAGTAGGCGGACCGTTACAGGCAGCCCTTTCATCACGGTAAAAAGTTCAATAAAATCTTGCTTTTGGACAGGAAGAAGTTTTGCGAGCGCCGCACGGCGGCCTGTTTCATCTTCTGACAAAATCATTCGACGGACATTAATAATACGGTCGGCATCAAAGAACATATGTTCTGTACGGCAAAGGCCAATGCCCTCAGCGCCAAATTCACGCGCGGCAGTAGCATCTAGCAATGTTTCCGCATTGGTACGTACATTTAAGGTCCGCGTAGCATCAGCCCAACCCATAAGTTCATTAAAATGACCACCAAGTTCAGGTTTAATGGTCGCGACTTCACCTGCCATCACTTCACCAGTACCACCATCAATTGTCATAATTTCATGTTTTTTTATTGTTCGACCAGCAACTGAGATCGTACCTGCTGTCATATCGATATGAAGTGTTCCCGCACCAGAAACACACGGACGACCCATGCCACGCGCAACCACAGCTGCGTGAGAAGTCATACCGCCTCTACTGGTTAAAATACCGCGCGCCGCATGCATTCCGTGAATATCTTCAGGGCTGGTTTCAATGCGCACAAGGATCACATCTTTATTCTGTTTAGATAGTTCTTCTGCTTCATCAGCATTAAATACAACCATACCACATGCTGCACCCGGAGACGCCGGCAAACCTTTTGTCAATACGTCCCGCGCTGCATCAGGATCAAGGGTTGGATGAAGCAATTGATCGAGCGCCGCAGGGTCAACCCGAAGAAGAGCTTCTTCTTTTGAAATAATCTCGTCATGAACCATTTCCACAGCAATTTTCAGGGCTGCGGGAGCGGTTCTTTTACCACTACGGGTTTGAAGTATCCAAAGCTTGCTCTGCTGTACTGTAAATTCAATATCCTGCATATCTCTATAATGGGATTCAAGCTTTTGGAATACATCCGCGAGCTCACTATAAACATCCGGCATGCTTTCTTCCATAGATGGCATTTTTGCCCCCGCGGCAATACGTGATGCTGTGGTCAGGTATTGCGGTGTACGAATGCCCGCAACCACATCTTCCCCTTGGGCATTGATTAGGTATTCACCGTAATAGGCATTTTCGCCTGTTGAAGGGTCACGCGTAAAAGCAACACCCGTGGCGCAATCATCACCCATATTGCCAAAAACCATGGACTGGACATTAACTGCCGTTCCCCAATTATGGGAAATGTTATGTAAACGGCGATAAACCATCGCGCGTTCAATCATCCATGATCCGAACACAGCATCAATAGCGCCCCAAAGTTGTTCGTTGACATCTTGCGGGAATGGTCGACCAAGCTCTTGTTCTGTTTTTGCTTTAAACGCAAAGCTTAATTCTTTCCAGTCTTGGGCCTCAAGTTCCGTATCGAGGACAAAGCCGTTTTCTTCTTTATGAATTTCAAGAAGATCTTCGAACAAATAATGCTCAACGCCAAGTACCACATCAGAATACATCTGAATGAAACGGCGATAACTGTCATATGCGAAACGCGCATCACCACTATTTTTCGCAAGCGCTTCAACTGTAACATCGTTAAGGCCCAAATTTAAGACAGTATCCATCATACCCGGCATGGAAACGCGGGCGCCGGAACGCACGGAAAGCAGCAGCGGGTCTTTGGCGTCACCGAATTTCTTGCCCATGGCTTTTTCGACTTTGACCAAATGTTTCAGGCCTTCGTCTTTCAGCGCCTTGGTCAATTTTTTACCGGCGGCGTAG
>JABIPV010000382.1 GCA_018699075.1 Kordiimonadaceae bacterium
AAGTCATAAAGTGTCTAACAAATCAGGGGCACATCAAGTACCATTATTTAAAAGTAGTTTTCCCGACGCCCAAATTGGCGCATTTATAACAAAACTAGATACGAAGTTTGACACAATATTTAGAGAGTTTCCAGATTTCGATCTCAATGAATTCGATTTTCAATGTGCGGCATGCGATATTACCAGATACAAATGGCAATCCAACGATGATATTAAAGGCACATATTTACCGACATTAAGGCCAGACGAAAAACAAATTTCATATTGGCAAAAAGAACTAAGTAAGCTTCCTCATAAAATCTCTATCGGCATCTCTTGGCGTAGTGGTGTTACTCTGGCGAACAGAGAACGTAACTATACCACTCTCTTACATTGGGAGCCCATTTTAAAACACCCTAATATTAATCTTATCAATGTGCAATATGGTGACTGCGAAGAGGAATTAAAAGAACTTAAAGAAAAGACAGGCATTGATATTTATACCTTTGACGGATTGGATCTTAAAGATGATTTTGAGGGGACAATAGCAATGATGCAATCATTGGATTTAGTTATCGGCGCGCCTTCTGCACCATTAATGCAAGCTCAGATGTCTGGAGTGACGGCTTGGATTGTAATGTCAGGAAAACCATGGTGGAGCTTTGGGGAAACCAATCCCAAATGGAGTGATAACACACGAATTTTATCAAAAAACGATAATGATCCTTGGCCAGAACATATAAGTGATTGTGCAAAAGAACTCAAAATCTGGTTAAATAATCAGAAGAAATAATTCGTTTATTTACGACCACCATATTTCGCAACTGAAGCTTCAAGGCCTTTTTTAAGTTCACTACCGATCTCGCCACCATCGCCATCAATGCGTTCCCGAATGACAACGCGCATGGCGTCTATATGGGCTTTGATAATTTCAACGTGGCTATCGGAAAGGCCTGCACCGGTAGACGTAAAGTTATAAAGACCTTCCGCAAAATCAGTTATTAATTGATACCCGAACGTACCGCCCTGCCCCTTCATATCATGGGCAATTCCGTTAATGTTTTCAAAATAACCTTTACGGTTTACTTCATCATCAACACAGCGGCGGTGTACCTCAAATAAATTTTCAATTACACCCATAACCCAATCTGGATAATCCTCTGCAAGTTCATCCAATACGTCTTGTGCACCCGCAAGAATATCTTCATCAAATTCAATTTCCGCACCTGCTGCCAAGCCAAGGCCTGCAGCTTTTTCTTTTAATGTATTTTTAACTCTAAAAAATCGAACTTTTACACCTGGTTTAGACATTTACGACCTCCACTTCAGGACTATCATAAGTAAATTTCCTTCTATCTTCCCCTGTAATCGGAATTTCTTGACGGCGTCTATCAGGGCCAAAATAAGAATTCGTATGGACAAATTGTCTAGGCTTAAAAATAACTGATTTAATTTTATTGGCGATGGCATCCACAGAAAACGGTTTAGACATAAATTCAGTCACCCCCATTTCACGTGCTTCATGCACACGCTTTGGTTCAGAATAACCAGTGAGCATAACAAATGGTTTAAACCTGTCCTTACTATCTTTGTGACGACGAATCCACCTTAGCAACATCATGCCATTCACCGGTCTCATTTCCCAATCGCATATAATAATATCAACGGACATCATCCCCGCTTTCATAGGGTTTTGTTCTACCATTTTTAAAAATTCAATTGCTTCAGCACCATCATCAACCGATTTAACCGTTTGAACGCCTAATATTCTTATGCTGTTCACTAATAGTGATCTGATAAATGGACTGTCTTCTACAACGAGAACACTTATTCGACTTAAATCAATTCCGCTCATAAATTATCCTAATAAATTTAGCTTTATTATTTCAACGCACTACTATAAATGCCTGAATATGGTAAATAAAATATAAACTATAAATAAAAAAATATTATTTTAGCCATATTGAGACTTTATTTAGAAATTATAGTTATTAATATAACAGATTATTATTCAAAATATTTTATCGTAGAGTTGCGATGAAGGTATTGCCCTGTTAGAATGCTAATTATGTATGTTAAATATTATGGATGCCGTAAATGAGTGAGAAAAAAAACATCAAAACCCGTCAGGTGGTAACGGCACATCCCTCTTCTTTGAAACATTCAAATTCAAATCTAGAAGAGAATAGTGGCCTATGGGCCAAAATAACAAGAAATTGGCCAATTTCTCTTGCTAGTCTTTTAAGCATTTCGTGGATCACCTTTTGCGTAATGATTAGTGACAGTTCTGAATTTGTCCTAAGAGATAGCACGTTAATTGAAATATCAACTGTACTTTCTGGTGCTTTTTTACCACTTATCATGATCTGGATTTTCGCACTTGTATTAATAAGAATTAATCCA
>JABIPV010000097.1 GCA_018699075.1 Kordiimonadaceae bacterium
CCATAGAATGGGCCACAAAGGTCCTTTATGTAAAAAAAGCATAAATTAATTGACCCACGTCATTCTCCCTTTCGCAAAGAGGGGGTATAATTATTTCATTAAAAAATTCCTGTTAATCATATAAAAATGAAAGGACTTAAAATGAAATATTTATCTATAATACTTGGAGCTTTATTTTGTTTTTCTCTAACCGCGTGCGATATGGGGCCAAAATCTTCATATGGTTTTACATTACCCGAGGGAAATGCTGATTACGGTCAGCAGTACTTTGTTGAATTTAGGTGCATTGATTGTCACAGCGTCGCAAATATGCAAGACACCCTGATGATACCAGAAGGCATAGAAGCGATCATGGAAGTCCCTATTGGCGGTGAAACGACGAAAATTGCCACTTATGGTCAATTAGTAACATCGATCATAAATCCGTCTCATAAGGTATCGGATCAGTATCAAGTAACACCAGAAATTGGCAACGGCCAATCAATGATGCGTAATTATAATACAATTATGACCGTCGACGAATTGATCGATATTGTCGCCTTCATCCAAAACCAATATGTACTAAAACCAGTTTCGCCGACAATTTACAAGATGTATTAAAATCAAATATACTGCGCGGCTGTTTCGTCGCGCAGTTTGGTTAGCCAGAGCATAAAATCCGTGCCACCCGTTCCAATGGGGTTTTCAACCTTTTTGGCGATATAGGCACTTGCCATCTTTAAATGCAGTGTACGGAAATTAAGCAGGCTTTCCAGGCTGGCATTATAAGCATCCGTCAGTGCGCCACTTTGCTGTTTCATGACAAACTGCCTAATAAGTCCTGTATCAATGTCTGACAGCAGTTCTCTGTGGGCTATAGGCATGCCGCCTTTCATTATTTCCAGATGTTTTGTAAGACCACCTTTTTCGTGCTCAATACCCAGAAAAGCTTTGAATGCCGGTATCACCGTGCTTTGTGCACCTGATTGGCCGCTAAAGGTCATTGGTTTATCACCGTAAGCATCAACACCTTGATAAACAATGTCCGTAAAACCAAATAAATAAGGTCGTAACGTATGATAATAAGTATCCGGGCTACAGTTTTCAAACATACGTCTAAAAGTGGCTGATAGACTTTCAAATACAGGCGGCACTTTTAACAATGCCTTTTCCGTCGCGATGGCATCATTGTTTGCAATCATCGCCGTCGCTTCTATACAGGCATTGATCGCCCTGCCCGCATGGTTTTCAATTTCCATATGAATTTTATGAAACCAAATTTCGTCTGGAATATCGATCATTTTTTGAATGGTCGTGATGTTATCAACAACGATATCTCCCTCAGGATCAATACGTTTATAATTAGCGAGACACGTTGAAGCATAAGAAAGGATCGGTGGACGCCCCACTAAACCACAAAGATATACAAGTGGAACAGCAACACTGGCCGGAATATGATCCGTCGGGTTGTCATTCTCGCACCAAACATAAGCGTTGGCAAAATGGGCATAAATTTGAAAGGCCCTCTCCAGCATGCGACCATCAAAATCTTGAGAAAGGATAGATAAATCATGTTGTTTTATATCAAGCAGCACATCGCGTGTTTTACCTTCACGAATTAATGCCGGTAATTTATTGGCGATTTCCTCAATCTCATGAACGGTATTATCCGCTAGCCCACTATCAACAACCCGTAAATCACTTATTGGGTCAGGAGATATTAAAAAACTGCCTCCCTCCCGTACTGTCCAACAATTTTGTTTCACTATATTATCGCCTCTTTTAATTTAGAAACGAACTCTATAGTCAATTAAGTTGATCGTAAAGCATTTATCGGATTGGCCCGCGCCACCTTAAGCGCGTGGCCAATCACAACCCCCCAAGCAATAAACAACGTCACAAGCGCCGCAAAAATAAAGTAAGCAAGGCTAATATCAATCCGGTAAGCAAACGCACTGAGCCAATCTTCCATATTGAAATAGGCAAGCGGCCACGCGATTAAGTTTGCAAATAAAATCGGTTTTGAAAATTGGATAAGCAATAATTTGATTATATCAAACACAGTAGCACCCAGTACTTTTCGAATACCGATTTCTTTTGTCCTGCTTTCTGCGACAAAGGCCGCTAGTCCATAAAGGCCAATACTAGAAATCACAACTGAAAGAATTGAGAATATAGCAAAGATAATCGCCCGGCGCGTATCTGCAATATAAAGCGCATTGAACACATCAACAGATAAATTGCTAATCATTGGTACATTGGGCAGCTGCTGCGCCCATACACTCGCAATTTCAGCAGCAATGGTATTATTATATCCTGCCTCTAAATCTAGGGTTATGAAATCAAGCCCTGCCGTCGTTGCAAAATATATCTTCGGTGCCGTATTTTGACGGGTTGATGTTGTGTGCAGGTCTTTAATCACTCCGACAATTGTAATATCCGTCACCCGATCATTACCCATAGACATATGCTGTCCGATTGCGGCTTCTGCTGTGCGGTAACCCGCTAACCTCATCAAACTTTCATTAATCACTGCGCCGCGCGTTATGGGCATATTATTGTTTGTCGGAATATTTTCAAAATCAGCACTAAAGTCTTCTGAATATAAACGCCCCGCAAGTGGGGTAATACCATAAGTTTTTAAGAAGTTTGCACCAACATACATTGCATTTACATTGGTTGGTTCACCGACACTTTGATCATTTAATTTAAGATCGGTATAATTTCCGTACATATTGGGAAAAGTGTCCGATGAAACTGCCGCAGATTTAACCCCGGGTATATTTTCAAGTTGTGTTTTAAGCGTGCGCGATGCAGATGCAACTTGGTTAAAACCTGCCCCTGATAACACAAGACGGTTTTCTTTTATAAATCCTGCTTCAATATTTTGCGAATAAACCGTTTGCGCATATATGATCATCATGGAAACAATTAAGCTAATCGAAATGGTAAATTGAACCACAAGTAATATATGACGAAGCCTAACCGATCCCGGATTAACAGACTGATTTGACCTTAATATTGTCGCCGGTCGAAATGACGATGAAATAAACGCCGGATATGCTCCCGCGCAAATCCCGACAATCACACTAAAGCTTATTAAATATAATGCTTCCATAACATTTGTTAGTGGGTAAATGGAAATGTCTTTGCCTAAAAAATCATTATAAGACGGAAGTATCATTTCAACGATTGCCACGCTGATTAACATTGCCAGCAAACTTGTTAAAACTGTTTCTCCTAAAAACTGAATGATTAATTGATTGCGGTTCGCACCCAGAACTTTACGGATTGAAACTTCTTTTGATCTTTTAATCGCCTGCGCGGAAGCCAAGTTGGTGAAGTTAATGCTCGCCATCAACAGGATCAATACCGCAATAAGTGAGAAGGTATTAACGGTCATAATATCACCGCCCGCCTTGAAAGGACGCAGTGCCGTTGAATGAAGATGAATATCCGCTGCATTGATGAAACTAAAAGAAAAACGCGGAATATTGTTTGTGCCACTGTTGGCTTTAATGGGAACCGTGCGGATATAATCTGCAAACTTCGTTTGTAAATTCTCTAACGTCGTGTTTTTTGAAAGCTTGACATAGGTATGATTGGTAAGCG
>JABIPV010000383.1 GCA_018699075.1 Kordiimonadaceae bacterium
GATGACGCCTTAATCTTAAAAATTAAAATTCAATAATTTCATTTAATGTTCTTGTTTACAGAGTTCTTTTATGATTATATTTGCAAAATTAATAATAAGGTTAATGAATGCCACTCGAAATTAAAAATATCTATTTTACTGAATCGGAATTAAGAAGAGCTTTAGTAAATTTTGCCACGTTGAAAAAACAATTTGTTGAATTGGAAGACGTAGAAAAAACGATCGTAAATAAGGCGAATACTGTTACGGTATCGTTGCATGTAGATCAAGCACTTGGTGTAAAAGATGATAAAATACAATTTAGTCATGCTGAGGTAGCGGCATCATTATTTGCGTTTTGCATGGTATCAAAAATTCCCTTACCTAAAAAAGGCATTAAAGAATTACATGCGAATGATAAAAATGTTTTTTTAACCATCCGACTGGATGAAGAAGTGAATTTTGAAAAATATGTCATTAGTAGTGGGATAAAGAACTCTTCATCTATTAAAAGAAAGCCTTAAACATCATCAGGAGGTTTATTTGCCGGAAAAGAAAAAAATCATTCTAACGAGAATAATTTTCGCGGCAGCCCTTCTAGGCATCACCCCTATGTTCGGTGGGATTGGTACTGCTCTTGGTTTGTGGGAACCAATGACGGGTTTCCGAATGACTATGAACTATTATAATATTTCGATTATATCTTCATTAATAGTTCTCTATTTAGTTATTAAACATTTCATAACTGATGTGACGCAATCAATATGTACATTCTTGGTTTTAATTATCTTTTTGGGTGCCGGTTATTTACTCGGCATTAATAAAGAGGCCCCTGATATCACAGGGCTTCGGGGAATTCATGATGTGACAACTGACATGGAAAATCCGCCTGAATTTATAGCATTATTAGATGCACCAGGACGCCGTAATAGCTTTGACTATCCAGCAGAAACTGCTGACAGACAAAAGGCAAAATTTCCTTGGGTAAAACCTCTAATGACGATGTTACCTGTAAACGAAGCATATGAACGTGCACTAATTATCGCGAGAGAAATGAATTGGGACATTGTTGGAGAAGACCCGCAAGTTGGTCGCTTTGAAGCAACTGATTATACGAAATGGTTTAATTTTCATGATGATCTTGTGGTAAAGGTATCGCCAACCATAGAAGGTAGCCGAATTGACCTTAGAAGTCTTTCAAGGGTAGGGGGATCTGACCATGGGTTGGGGGCTACACGCATTATGGATTTTCAACGAAAATTCAAGGCAAAATAAAAAAAATAACTGATGCCTTTTTTTATCAGAAAAGATCGATTATAAGCTTTATTTGATGGAATTGACGAAACAGGATTATAGCGTGAATACTTATTTAAAAGCAAAAGACCGGGATAATCGTCACGTAGCAATTTGGCTTTTTGTGGTGTGCGCTTTTGTGTTCGCTATGATTATTGTTGGCGGCGTAACAAGACTAACTGAATCTGGGTTAAGTATGGTAAACTGGCGCCCCCTAAGTGGCATTATTCCGCCACTAAATGATATGGCCTGGATCGAAGAATTTAATGCCTATAAACAATATCCAGAATATCAAAAAGTCAATAACGGCATGACTTTAGAAGAATTTAAGAATATATTTTTTTGGGAATATTCACATAGAGTGCTGGGCCGTTTAATTGGGGTAGTTTTTGCACTGCCTTTTTTCTTTTTATTAATTCGAAAAAAAGTTAAGCGCTCTTTAAAACCTCATTTATGGACCATGCTTACCCTTGGAGGCTGTCAAGGCCTTTTGGGGTGGTGGATGGTTAAGAGTGGTCTTGTAGATCAACCGGACGTAAGTCACTATCGTTTGACAGCTCATCTTGGCCTTGCGGTATTAATCTACATTTATATGTTTAAGGTCGCTTTAGATTTAATCATGCCAACTTCTGGAACTGCTAGAGGTCGCCCACGAGGTTTGGCATTGATTTTTATAAATCTATTATTCATTCAAATGTTACTTGGTGGTTTAGTTGCTGGTTTAAATGCGGGATTAGTGAGTGATAGTTGGCCATTAATGATGGGGCAGGTGGTGCCAAATGGTTTATTCTTTAATGATCCTTGGTATATGAATTTACTGGATAATCCACTGACTA
>JABIPV010000322.1 GCA_018699075.1 Kordiimonadaceae bacterium
CAGATTTACTAGTTTTATTAGAGTGTTTACGTGTCATTTTCATTCCTTCGTCATTACGATGAAACAAAAACACTCTCTTATGCAATACCTTTAATTAGTCCAACTTGGTCTGACGGGGTACACTCTCACCAATATTTCTCCATGAAACCCGGTAGTGTTATTTACGACGTAAATGCACAAATGCCCGCCTTTATTGACAGAAACTTCCCCACCGAGGGTTCCAATGAAAAAGTTTCCAGCTTCGTTATATTAGATTCAATGAACATCAAAAAACTTCACTTGGAAGCACCGGGCAGCGGAGAATACCGCGATAAAGGAAGCTATAACACTGTTATGACTTTTATTGCAGTTGCTGTACTGATCCTTATCATTGCCAGTATTAATTTCATGAATTTAAGCACTGCCCGCGCCAGCCAAAGGGCAAAAGAAGTCAGTCTGCGTAAAGTCATGGGCGCATCGCGGAAAAACCTAATCATTCAGTTTTTAGGCGAGTCCATTTTACTTACATTGATAGGTTTATTGATTTCACTCTCACTGGTCGAACTTACTTTACCCCTTTTTAACGAAATCATCGGCAAACAATTGATCATGAATTACGGTTCATCCGATCTATATAAAGTCGTCGCCCTCGCCTTTGGTGTTGGTGTCATCGGGGGTATCTATCCTGCTTTTATATTATCAAGCTTCCGCCCTGCCGAAGTTCTAAAGGCCAATAAATCAACAGAAACAAGTACATCGGTAAAATTAAGAACCGCCCTCGTTATTTTACAGTTCACAGTTTCAATTTCATTATTTGTTTCAACGGCGGTTGTTTATGGTCAAATGCTTTATGCGAAAACCATTGACCTTGGGTATGATAAAGAAAATCTTCTGGTTATTCATGATATTAATCGGGACGCCGCACTAGAAAAATTACCGTTACTCGTAGATGAATTTAATCGCACAACAAATGTAACAAACGTTACGTGGTCCGATTTTACACCGGGCAGACCGCAAGAAAATAACACCTCTATCCGCACGCCAGAGATGGCAATTGATGACCCCGTTTTACTGGGCAATCGCGCCATTGGTTATAATTATTTTAATACCTATAACACTCCAATGGTTAGTGGCCGTGAATATGATCTTGAACATAATGACATTCGCACATCCTTTGACAGTGTCCGCGACGGTACAGCCTACAGAAGTTCAGTCATCTTAAATGAGTCTGGGCTACGACGATTAAACCTAGGAAATGCAGAAGACGCTATAGGCAAAACTATTTACAGAGGGGTAGGTCCAGAGCTTGAAATGGAACTTGAAATTATCGGCATTATTCCTGATATTCATTTTGACAGTTTAAGAGCAGAAATTCGTCCTGAAATTTATTTTTTACGGCATGATTATGCCCGCCATCTATCAATTCGCTTTACGGGTGATCCTGATATTATATTAAATAAAGCGCGCAAATTATGGGAACAAGAAATCCCAAGCAATACCTTTAATTAGTCCAACTTGGTCTGACGGGGTACAAAATCACTAATGCGTTGGTGCAGTCTGATAATATTTAAATTCAAAATATTTCCTATTTTATTAATTAACGTGGATGTAACCAACCGGGTAAGAAGCTAGACGGATCTTTATTCGCTTTTTTATTAAAGTCAATATTAAGTTCTTTTAACATTTTCTGTAATTTTCCATCTTTGCAATCATCAAAAACATCCGTACATCCACCAACGAATTTGCCACCAATAAATATTTGTGGAAAAGTATCCCAAGTGGTTTTATTTCGCAGTGCGGTTCGTATTTTACCGCCACGGTTATTTTCCTGATATTCCATGGCGTCAATATCTACGCTACGGAATTTAATGCCATATGCGGCACACATTTTTTTACCGACCAACAAAATTCGCACCATTCAAGGGCAAACATAACAATCGGATTATCATCATCATTGGTCATGGCCACCACTTCTTTAATGGCACCTTCATCAAGAGCAACTTCTTCCTTTTTTTCTTCAGCTGCTGCGGGCACAACATCGAAACGATAATTAGGCGAAGATTTCGAAATTTCTTTTTCTTCTTCGGTCATTTCTGTAACCACCCAATCAAATAGTGGCGTACTTAAATATCGTTCACCTGTATCTGGGATCATCACCAATATATTGGACCCACCTGGTGCCGTTTTGGCTACTTCTAATGCTGCGGCTAAAGTGGCACCTGCTGTCACACCACAGAAAACGCCTTCTTTTTGTGCTAAGTTTTTCGAGCATTCCAAGGCAAAATTACCATCAACAGGGATTAACTCATCTATGGTACCGTTATGAACAGCTTGTTCGGTAAGTTTTGGAATAAAGTCCGGCGTCCATCCCTGCATAAGATGTGGTCTAAAATTGGGATGACTTTCGGCGTTTGATCCATCCGCATTGCGGGCCTGAGGAATGCCGCTGCCCAATAGCTGCGCATTATCCGGTTCACTAATAATGATTTTTGTTTGTGGACTTTTTTCTTTTAAAACACGTGATACACCATTAACCGTCCCAACAGATCCAAATCCAGAAACCCAATAATCCAAACCAATTTCAGAGAAATCATCAAGTATTTCCACTGCTGTCGTTTTCGCATGGATATCCGCATTGGCAGGATTTTCAAACTGCTTCGATTGCCACCAGCCATGTACTTTGGCAAGTTCTTCTGCCTTGGCAACCATGCCGGAACCTTTTTGAGCAGCAGGCGTTAAAACCACCTTTGCTCCCAAAAAGCGCATTAATTTCCGTCTTTCGATACTAAAACTTTCCGCCATAGTGATAACAAGAGGATAACCACGCTGCGCACATACCATAGCAAGCGCTATACCTGTGTTACCACTGGTTGCTTCGATAATGGTCTGACCCGGTTTTAATTCCCCACTTTTTTCAGCTGCTTCAATGACACCTAATGCGAGCCTGTCTTTCACAGAACCCAGCGGATTGAAATATTCAATCTTGCCATAAATGTTTACATTTTTAGGCCCTATATTGTTCAAGCGAACAACAGGCGTATTGCCGATAGTTTCAACTATATTATTATATAACTTACCCATTTTATTTTCCTTAAATAAGTTGTTGTTAAGATTAATTCTTGATCAGATTAATAACCAATCAGAAAATTAATTGCTTGAAGACAAGATGTATTTAATGTGGAGAAAACATGGAGATTGCATTGAATCTTATAAAATATAGGGTTATAGGCTAATATTCAGGGAAAAAATCGCAATCATGCGATAAACGTTCAATAATTAAATTCTATATACTGATCGCCTTGAAATAAGCTAGAATTAGGAAGTTTTACATATAGAACCACAAGTTGTTGAGTAATAACTAAGCATCACCCCTTGCATCATGACCATAGAATGCCATGGCCAATCTAATAACAATAAACTGCACCACTATAATACCTAGGATGATCATTGGTGATTGGTAAAAACCAGCCACAACAAAAGCAAGCATGGTCATGACACCATTAATCGCCGCATAGGTAAATTGGGTTGACACATGATCAATATGCGCACAGCCCGCCGCCATTGATGCAAGTACCGTAGTATCTGAAATAGGCGACGTATGGTCCCCAAACAAGCCACCACTGAGTACGGCAGCAATCGTCAGCACCATTGGCGCATCAAGGGTATGAGCAATCGGTATTACAATAATCATTAAAATCGCAAACGTGCCGTATGATGATCCCGTAGCAAATGACATTATTGCCCCAAGGAAGAAAACTATAAGTGGGAAAAAGCTCGGCTGAATTTTATCACCAATCAATGTCGCCAAATAAGCCCCCGTCTTAAGTTCCCCGCAAATCGAGCTCAGCGTCCAGGCAAGTACAAGTACCATACACATAAAGACAAGTTTCTGCATTCCTTCAAAAAACAGGCCCAAACTTTCATCGTACCCTTTATTTTGATTTTTTTTCATTAAATAGGCGCAGGCAAATGAAGCAAACAGATAAGAAAGACAGATCCCAGCACGCACATGAACACTTTTTACGCCTTCCATGTAAGCGAAATAGCCCATATAAATTACCATTGTTGCAAACATTACGCTTAACGGTAGCAGAACTGCACTTAACTTTGGAGGCTCTTTACTCTCTTCTTCAGGGTCAATATCATCGTCAAGTATGCCATCACGGAGCTGTTGATTATATCTATTTTGCGCCTTTACCATCGGGCCAAAATCTTTACCAGTTGTGAGTATCATAGGAACAGAAAGCAGCGCTAGAAAAGCGTAAAACTGATAAGGCCAAACGCTAAGCAGAACAGATAAAGGCTCCTCATCTATTCCAACTACAACATACGCATTTTCAATTAAACTCATGATATAAACGCCCCAACCGACGAAAGGTATTAATATGCTTAAAGGAGCGGCCGTTGTATCAATAATATAAGCGAGTTTTTCGCGACAAATTTTTAATTCACGAAACACTGGCTTAAAAAGTGGCCCGACGATAAGCGCATTACCACTATCGGTAAAGAAAACGCTAAGCCCTGTCATCCAGGAAGCCATCTGCGCTTTCACGGGGCTACCAATAAATTTCACCATCACACCCGCAAAAGAACGTGAGCCACCAGATTTATCAAGCATATGGATAAAACCACCTATCGTGAACATAACGACCATCACCTGAGTGTTTGATGGTACCGCGAGTTGTTCAAAAGCGTGATTTTCTAAAATTTCTGCAAAAGCCATAAAAGGATTAAAATTAGCAATAATCAAAGCGCCACTAAAAGCCCCGGTCGCCAAAGAAAATATAATGTTTCTTGTATATATAGCGAGCGCAATGCTAAGTGCAGGCGGCAATATGGATAAAACTCCATAATCTTCCATGATAATTCCCTCTAATTTTTCTATTTACGTTAATGGAAATCCATCAAAATTCATATAACTATCTACCAAATCGGTACATCAATGTCTTAATCGTGATATATTGAAGAATAGCCATCACGAAAATAACATATGGTGTTGAATATATTGCCAGCAAAATGAAGGCACAAACCGTCATAAATCCGGTGAGTAACGCATACGGAAACTGTGTAGACACATGATCAATATGCGGGCAGCCCGCTCCCAAAGACGCCAGTACTGTTGTGTCTGAAATTGGTGAGGTATGATCGCCAAATAATCCACCACTTAAAATCGCCGCAATGGTCAGCACTAAATCCGCGCCTAATATATGTGCGACGGGTATGGTGGTTGCCATTAATATTGCATAAGTACCAAAGGATGAACCCGTAGCAAAAGACATCATCGCACCAATAAAAAACACAACGATAGGGAAAAATCTAGGGTCAAGGCTATCGCCCACTAACGTTGCCAGAAATTGACCGGTTCCCAGATCCCTACATATTGAGCTTAACGCCCACGCAAGCGCAAGTATCGCCGCGACACTGATCAGTTGCCCCATTCCTTTAAAAAAGGTTTCAAGAGCATCACTATATGTTTTGCTCTGAAATTTCTTCATCACGTAAGCGCAGCCTACGGCAGCGAGAATATAGGAAATACAGAGAGCCGCATTAATTTGCTCACTTTTTATACCACCAGAGAGAACGAAATATCCCATTATAGAAGCCAGTGTAAGGATCATAATTAAAAAGGGTAATATAACAACAATCAGCTTAGGGGCTTCCTCTTCCTTTTTATCAACTTTGATATCTTCATCTACAACATTCTTAAGATATTTTTCCTGAGCCTTCGCCATCGGGCCAAAATCTTTGCCTGTTGAAACAATCATTGGCACTGCGAGAAGCGCTAAAAAAGCATAAAACTGATATGGCCAGACATTAAGCAACACTGAAAAAGCATCTTCCTCAACACCGATACCGGCATAGGAATTTTCAATCAAGCTCATGATATACACACCCCAACTGCCAACGGGAATTAAGATCGTAACTGGTGACGCTGTTGTATCGGTGATATATGCAAGCTTTTCACGGCAGATTTTAAGTTCTTTAAAAACGGGTCGAAATAAGGGGCCTACAATTAACGAATTCGCGGCATCACTAAAAAACACACTTATTCCAGATGCCCAAGCAGCAAATTGCCCCCGTACAGGGCTAGAAATAAATTTTACAATTGATGCAGAAAAAGCACGCGCCCCGCCCGAATCTTCCAATATTCGCACAAACCCGCCAATGATTAATGTGATCAAAATGACTTGCGTGTTCGATGGTGAAGACACCTGAACAAAAATATGATCCGCCATCAAACTAACAATGGCAAAAAACGGATTATAAGCATTTAGGATTAACGCACCACTTAAGGCGCCAAGGGTCAGAGAGAGAATGATATTTCGGGTATAGATAGCAAGAAACACACTGACCACAGGAGGAAGCACCGCTAAAATTCCGTAGTTATCCATTATATCACTCCACCCTTTTTTGTTTCAACTACCCTAATTAAAAGTGAGATGAATACAAGGAAGAAAGATTTTTTGTTTAATGGTCGTTAGCGTTTTTAGGAGGTTTGTTTGAAGAAAATGTTGGCTCAATCCGGTCAATCCAGCTGATTTTTGCTTTACAGCGTAACTGTTCAATCATTTCCAAGAAGGTAAGTTCTTTATCGCGGGCCATGGCTTTTATGGTTTCTTGGTCTTCAATAATCGCGCCTGCTAATTTCGCTTCTGCGTAGGCAATGTTTTCTTGAACCGGTGAAACATTAGGAATGGTTTCTTCAACAACCGGTGCTGAAATATTTTCTAAGTTATAATCTGAGATGCGGGTATTTCGCATTAAATGTTGACGAACTAAATCATCCCTCGCAGATTTTCTTTCACGAATTTTATCTGTAAATATTTTTTTAAGCCGGTTAATGACACTCATAACTTTACCTTAAATTAAGCAATTAAGAAATTAAGATAGCTAATTTGTCTAAATAAATAGTTACGATTTAAAAAAAGTTTATGTAAAAAAAGAGCACCTGTATTTCTACAGATGCTCTTCCTTAAAATGTCTTATGATTTATTCGCGTATTTTATTGGTTGGCGAGGATTATTTTATTTCTTTTATTAAAATAAGCTTCATTAAAAGCCGCCACAGGACCACTAAGTATCGCCGCATATTCCGACTTGAGTGCCTGCCACCGTGCATCCACATCATTAAACCGCTGCGTCATACGTTGGTTCATTGGCGGAACAATGGCATCAACCACACGGTATATGTCCTGAAGATCTGCAAACACCATATCAGGCCAGTTGAGCGTATCTTGGAAATATGTCCGGTCAACACTAACGATTTTTGCTTCCCATGCGTCCACCGCATCAACAATGTCCTGAGCAAGTTTTTTAAGGTCCGCATCATTGCCGTCAGCTTTAACTTGTTCACTCGCTTGATTACGGGCATCGCGCGCGGTTTTGATACTGTCGGTTAATTCACGTAATGAATTATCGATTTTATCAGTCAGGTCATATTTTTCCATCAACTGAGCATTGGTCACTTCAATACGTGGATCATATTCAACTGTTAACGGTTGTTCCATAACTTCATCACCGTAACTTACGCGCACCGTATAATCACCGGGACGTTGCTTAGGGCCATCCGTTATGTTGTCACCGCCACCTGATAAAACATACAGGTCTTTAATTTCAGAATAATTTTCTGAACGGAAATCCCAGTGTGCTTTATTAAGGCCTTTTTCAGCAGGAATGTGATAGGCACTGGCAGAGCCACCGCCTTCATGGCCCACTTCTGCGTCACTTGTAAGGGTTCTTATCACGGCACCCGAACCATCAAGAATTTCCATTGTAACAGGATTTTCTTTAAGGTCCGCTTCTTCACCAAGGGTATAATAAATCACCGCATTCATGGTCATATTGCCAACCCGCGCGTCATAAGCCGTTTCCGGCTTATATAGATACATCATATCTTCATCATGATCTTCCGCACCTTGACGAAGCGGTGATAAATCATCAAGCACCCAAAAAGCGCGTCCTTGTGTGGATATGGCAAGATCGCGTCCTTTAACCTGAATATCTGTCACAGGCACCACAGGAAGATTACGTTGGAACAGTTGCCAATTATCACCGCCATCAAGCGAGATATAAAGACCTGTTTCTGTTCCTGCATAAAGCATGTCTTTGCGCACAGGGTCTTCACGCACCACACGCACAAAGGCACCTTCGGGAATGCCTTTTGTTATCGCTTTCCAGCTTCTGCCGTTATTGGTTGTTTTATAAATATACGGTTTATGATCATCATATTTATAACGCGGTGTGGCGATATAAACCGTGTTCGCATCATGCGGTGAAATTTCAATTGAATTGACCATGCCGTCTTTATTGGCATTTGGCGTCACTTCTTCCCATGTTGCGCCGCCGTCTTCGGTTTTTGACACCATGCCATCATCGGAACCCGCCCAAATCACATTTGCATCGTATGGGCTTTCTGTCACCGCTAGCAGCGCATTATAACTGTCGGTAATTTCACGTGTAATCGTATCCGGATGGGCTTGCTGATATTCTTCCTGATCCTTTGTTAGGTCAGGGCTGATATCTGTCCATGTTACTCCACGGTCCGATGATTTATGGATCACGTTACTGGCGTGATAAATGACGCTAGTATCGTGCGTAGACACAAGCACAGGCGCATTCCATTTCCAGCGATATTTGCGTTCATTTGGATTAACACCAAAACCAAGCTCACGATATGGCTCCACATTACGGCGTACACCCGTTTCACTATCATATTCGTTGAGCTGACCAAGGTAACAACCACCGTACATATAACGCGGGTCATCACGGTCAAAGGCCACATGGGCATTTTCGCAGCCCGCTACAGAAATATAGGCCGCTTCGCTCATATCACCTGAAACACCTTTACTGGCGATACCAACTGATGAATTATCCTGTTGGCCGCTGAACATGCGGTAGGGAAAGCTATTATCCGTATTGACGCGGTAAAACTGCGCCGTTGGTTGGTTATGAATGGATGACCATGTTTTACCACCGTCAAATGTCACCGTCGCCCCGCCGTCATTGGCATTAATTTGATTAAGGCTGTTTTCTGGATTAATCCAGTGACCATGATGATCACCGTGCGGCGTTTGAATACGCGACCAGTTTTTACCCCCGTCCGTTGATTTCATCAGCGGCGCATTAAGGGAATAAATCGTGTCTGCATTATTGGGGTCAGTATAAAGATGCATGTAATACCATGAACGGGAAATAAGCTGGCGACTGCTGCTGACCTGTTCCCAGTTTTCACCGCCGTCTTCGGATTTATAAAGACCACTATTCTCACCAGTTTTTTCATCATCCCCCGCTTCGATCAGCGCATAGACAAGCTCGTCTTGTGCCGCTGACGGAGCGATTGACATTTTACCTAATTTTTCAGGCAGGCCATTATTGATTTTTTCCCATGTATCGCCGCCGTCGAGCGATTTATAAAGCGAACTTCCCGGACCACCACTACGCATGCCCCACGGGTTACGGTTTTGATCCCAAAGCGCTG
>JABIPV010000305.1 GCA_018699075.1 Kordiimonadaceae bacterium
CGACATGAAAGAAGGCGATGTTATCGAATGCTTCACCGTACAAGAAATCGAACGTAATCTATAAACCGAAATAATGGTTATGATCGGCTTCCTGTTTAGAATGGGAAGCCGTTTTTTTTAAGGATAAAAAGATGTCCAAATCAAGATTTGATAATGTAAACGGACCTAGCAACCGAATTTTGAGGGTGGGTGAAAATATTCGTCATGCTTTATCAGAAATATTATCCCGCGGCGTAATTCGCGACCCTGACTTGGAAGGTGTTTCTGTGACGGTAACTGAAGTACGTTGTAGCCCGGATTTAAGAAACGCTACAATTTTTGCCATGCCACTGGGAGGTATTAAAGAAAAAGAAGTGATTGAAGCGTTAAATCGCAACAGTAAATTTATTCGCGGGCAACTTTCTAGAATGGTTAGCATGAAATATCTCCCCAAATTAAAGTTTACTTCTGATCATAGTTTTGGAGAAGCAGATCATATTGATGCGCTACTTCATAGCCCACATGTAGCACGTGATTTAAAGCTTGATGAAACCGATTAAGGCTTATGGCTAGAAAGCGCAAAGGCATTAAAATAGATGGATGGGTTGTCATCGACAAAGCATACGACATGGGGTCCACTAAAGTTGTCGGGAAATGCCGTTGGCTTACCAAAGCGCAGAAAGCGGGTCATGCAGGAACACTAGATCCGCTGGCGACGGGTGTATTGCCGATCGCATTTGGCGAAGCAACCAAAACAATTCCTTTTATGATGGATGCTCAAAAAACTTATATTTTTACAGTCACATGGGGCGAAGAACGTAGTACAGATGATTTTGAAGGCGAAGTGATTAATCAAAATGAAGTGCGGCCAGTGGCACAAGAGATCCTTGATCAAATACCAAATTTCTTAGGTAAAATTAAACAAAGACCACCGAAATATAGTGCTATCAAAATTGATGGTAAAAGGGCATATGACCTGGCACGCTCCGGTGCAGAGTTCGAAATTAAAGAACGTGAAGTAGAAATTTTTTCATTGAAGCTTTTAGAATCGGAAAATGAATGGGCAACATTTGAAATGGAATGCTCAAAAGGGACCTATGTTCGTTCAATAGGACGTGATCTAGCCCATAAATTGGGATCTTATGGCTATATATCCATGTTAAGGCGCACAAAAGTTGGTTGTTTTGGATTAGAGGATACGATTTCGCTGGAAAGATTAGAGGAATTAGTACATAGTGCGCCGCTTGAGGAGTGGATTCTTAACGTTGTGACCGTGCTGGACGACATCTTGGCACTTGCCGTAACGAAAGATCAAGCGGATTTTCTTAAAAACGGGAGTTTTATCCCTCGGATCAGCTTGGACCCCTCAAACCAAATCGGTGTGACTTATAAAGCCATGCTGGGCGACAAATTAATTGCCCTGTGTGAACTTGATGAAAATCACTTAAAGCCGGTTCGGGTATTTAATTTATAATTTTATTTAAAGGAGTTACCGATGTCGATTACTGCAGAAAAGAAACAAGAACTAATTAAAGAATACGCCACAAAAGAAGGCGATACAGGTTCCCCAGAAGTACAAGTTGCCATTCTAACACACAGAATTGTGCACCTTACAGAACATTTCAAAACACACAATAAAGATAATCATTCACGTCGCGGGCTGTTAATGCTTGTAAACAAAAGACGTAAGTTGCTTGATTATCTTAACTCAAAAGACGCGGGTCGTTATCAAGCTTTGATTAAAAGCTTAGGACTACGTAAATAAGAGTAATTACGAGAAATTAAGTATGACCATAGGGGTCATGCAAAGGCTTTTTGAGATGTGGGTTTTAAGGATGGGCCTTAGCCCACAAATCAAAAAATCATAGCCGAAAAATAAGTTGGAAATATATATGTTTAATAAACACAAAGTAGAAATCACATGGGGCGGACGTCCGCTCATTATTGAAACAGGACAAATTGCACGTCAAGCCGGTGGAGCCGTAATGGTAACATATGGCGAGACATCAGTTTTCACAGCTGTAACTGCGGCTAAAAAAGCCAAAGCAGGAATTGATTTCTTCCCACTAACCGTAAACTATCAAGAAAAAGCATACG
>JABIPV010000396.1 GCA_018699075.1 Kordiimonadaceae bacterium
AAAACGTCGACCCGTGTTACTGTTCCATGGGCCAAGATGTGTCATGTCCCAACGATAACGATTAAGACCTGCGTCCATTTCAAGATCACTATCATGAATATGCTTAGGCGCATTGACACCTTTATCATCTTCGTCTTTGCCGTCGTTATAATATGTAGTGACCACATCGCCTTGGGCGTTGAGGATTTCAAGCTTGATATTCCCGTGATCGCCCTCAGGGACATAATAATCAATGGCAACGGTTGGTTTTGGCAGTTCCGGTACGCCAGCAGCCGTTCCGTCGCTTGGCACGCCGCGTGGGCGACGATAACGGAATGTATCTGCTGGTTTGGTAACGGATAACATGTCGCCACCTGCTTTTGCAGCTTCAGCAACACTTTGAACATTATCAAGCACCCAGAAACCCCTACCCATAGTCGAAATGGCAAGGTCACCACGGATGAACTTAATATCTGTGATCGGTGTTACGGGCATATTTTGTTGGAAGCTTTCCCATGTTTCACCGTCGTCATGAGACATAAACAAACCAAATTCACCGCCGGCAATAAGAAGTCCTTCATGATCCGGGCTTTCGCGCACCACACGAATGGGCATATTTTCCGGCAGGCCATCGGTTATTAAATTCCAGCTTTCACCAAAATTTTCTGTGCGGTAGATATAAGGCTTCCAATCATCAAATTGGTATCTAAGCACGGTGATATAGGCTTTGCCTGCCTGATGTGGTGATGGGGCGACACTGTCGACGCGGCCACCCGTTGGCATTCTTGGGGTGACATCTTGCCAGTTTGCACCGTCATCAATGGTCACATGTACAGGACCATCATTGGCCCCTGTCCAGATCACGCCTTTTTGTACGGTGCTTTCTTGGATCGAATAAATCACGCTGTAATATTCTTCACCGGTAATATCGCGGGTAATTGGCGCACCAGATATCACCTGTTTATCGGCTTCGTTGGCGGTTAGATCTGGTGAAATTTGTTCCCATGTTACGCCGTCATCACGGGTGCGGTGAAGATATTGCGATCCATGATATACCGCGTCTGCATCATGGGGCGATACATGAATTGGGGCTACACGTTGAAAACGGTATTGAAGGTCAGCCGGGTTATGTCCATAAATGTTTGTTGCACCGACATAATATGCGCGCTCGGTCCCTGTGCGTTTATCAAATGTGCCAAAACGGCCTTTACAGTCAGAATAAACAATATTGTGATTACCAGGTTTCGGTACAGCCGGTCCGGTTTCACAGCCGCCTGCATATTGAATATAAGCGTTTGTGTGCTGGGTACCGAACGGGGCGTTACTTGGCACAGAAATAGTGCTGCCATTGTCCTGCATTCCTGCATATAACCAGTATGGATGTTGATCATCAACTTCCACTTGGTAAACTTCTGTGGTCGGTTGATTAAACTGTGTTGACCATGATTTGCCGTCGTTATGGGTGACGTTTGCACCGCCATCATTGCCTTGAATAAACAGATCTGGATTATTCGGATTGATCCACATATCATGATTGTCCCCGTGGGGAACTTTTACCGTTACCCATGTTTTACCGCCGTCCACTGATTTACGTAGTGGATTTGCGTTTGAATAAATGATTTTTTCATCGGTGGGGTCAATATCAAGGTTGGTATAATAAAACGGTCTGTTTTGAACCCCTTTATCATTGGACACATGTTCCCATGTCTTGCCCTGATCCACGGACCAATAAAGTCCGCCGTCCGGATTTGGTGCTTCAACAATCGCGCCAATGACACTTGAATTGGCAGGTGTCGTGGCAAGGTCGATTTTACCGACTAAACCAGTAGGAAGACCGTTATTTATTTTTTCCCATGTCTCACCGCCATTAATGGATTTATAGATACCACCTTCGTTTTCTGACATTTCGCCGCCAGAAATAATCGTCCATGGCTTACGTTCCGCTTTCCATGCACTGGCATAAAGTATTTGTGAATTGGTCGGGTGAATTTCAACGTCGGTTATGCCAACTGTATCAGAAATATAAAGCGACTTTGTCCAAGTGCGACCACCGTCGGATGTTTTATAAAGCCCGCGATCTTCGTTAGGGCCAAAGGCCGAGCCAATTGCCGCCACATAAACCACATTGTGATTATTGGGGTCAATTTCAACCGCACCTATTTGTCCGACATTATCAAGACCAATATGATCCCATGTCGTGCCGCCATCAATTGATTTATAAGCCCCCTTGCCGCCAATTACGTTTGAACGTAGGCCGTCGGAACCCGTCCCCACATAAACAATGTTGGCATCATTTTGCGCAACGGCGATGTCACCAATCGACGGTGTGGCAAAATATCCATCAGAAACATTGTTCCATGTGGTACCGTAATCATCGGTTTTCCATACGCCGCCACCAGATGCGCCGAGGTAAAATGTCGCAGGTGCCGCAACCGTGCCTGTGACCGCTGTAACGCGCCCACCACGTGTGGGACCCACATTGCGAAATTCATAACTTTCATATTTACCGCCAAGGTTAACCCCCGTCGCAACCGCAATCTGCGGTGCCAACACAGGCACAATCGTCATCGCGGCGCTCAGCAATAATGTATTAAATTTATTCATGATTTTATTCCCTCTTTAAGTCCCAAATTTTTATAGA
The DNA here is from genome assembly GCA_018699075.1 of Kordiimonadaceae bacterium. GTDB lineage: Bacteria > Pseudomonadota > Alphaproteobacteria > Sphingomonadales > Emcibacteraceae > Pseudemcibacter. Next base: position 2,621 of record JABIPV010000396.1, read on the forward strand.
AAAGAGGCTAGCATGGATATTTTTGAGGGGCAAGGGAAAGAGGTTATAATATAGCGTTTAGTTTTTTTCGACTTGCTCTATTTCACATTGATTGCCTTTTTGATCTTCGGATAAGGTTTTTCCCCAAATTTTATTTTTCTATATCATTCTATCACAAGTACTAATTCCGCAATAGAAACAATTTTTCGCCTACACTCACAGCTTAGCAATTGCAAAGTAATTATAAATCTACCAAACTGCACCAAACTCAGGCGGCCCGAAAATTATGGGCTATCGGGGAATGCTCTGCTTTGGAATTCTGGGTCGATTGTGAAATCTAGCAGGTTACTTGCAAAGAACAGGAAACCTAAACTGTAGGCAATTGTCCATATGTATCTCTTCTTATCAGGCATTTCTGATTTCCAGGCCTTTGGAATGGCGAAGACAGCGAAATAAATAACGAAGTAAGCGCGTATGAAAAAGCGAATGGTGACAAAAAATGTTTCGTCCCTTATTTCTTCAATGCCAAATAAAAGGGGAATGCCTGGCACAGCGGTAAAAGTTATGAGTAACAAAAATAATGACAAATAAATCATCTGAAATTTTCTAAAGACTGTTTTAGTATACCTTGAATTCATTATATAATGCAGGATCGATAAGCTGAAGCAGGTGTATGGAACTAACGCCGCAACATCTTGCTGAAAGATATAAGCTAGTAGTATGAGTAATAAAACAAACGGCCCCAGACCTACCTATCGTCGAGCCAAAATCACATGGCATAATCGGCAAGTACCGAACGGAGATTTTGTCAGGATTAACCGTGGCACTTGCGTTGGTACCAGAAGCTGTGGCCTTTTCCTTTGTTGCGGGAGTA
>JABIPV010000188.1 GCA_018699075.1 Kordiimonadaceae bacterium
CTGTCATGAGTACGGCTGCTATATCAAGTTTAATCGGTGGTCAAAGTTTGGCTGCAACGGTTGATATGCCGCCCCCAGATAAGCATGTGGTTGACTTGCTAGCAATGGGTGGAAATGAGAACCCTTACGGGCCTTCTGAAAAGGCTAAAGAAGCAATTTTGACATCCTTTCATGAATTATCGCGCTATAATTTTGATCTTCCGGTGGAACTAAGGGAGGTTGTGGGTAAAGTTCATAATATTGGCACAGATCATATTGAAATTGGCAGTGGGTCAAATGAAATCTTGCGGGCAGTAGGTATGATTGCGGCTGAAAATAAAAATGCGGTTCTTGCTGCAGACCCAACATTTTATTCACTATATCGTCATTCACAGGATCATGGTTCAAAAACCATATTTGCGCCATCGATGGACAATATGAAGTTAAGCTTGGACGCAATGCGTAGTGCAATGACCGATGATGTAAAGGTGATTTATATCTGTAATCCAGATAATCCAATTCCAACAATAATTGAAAAAAATGAACTGCGTGAATTTTGCCTTGAAATGTCGAAGCGGGCGATTGTCATCATTGATGAAGCTTATGCAGAGTTTTGCGAAAATCCTGATTATGGAACCATGATTGACCTTGTTCGTGAAGGACATCAAAATATTATTGTTACCAGAACTGCATCGAAAATTTATGGTCTCGCAGGACTTCGGGTTGGGTTTGCATTTGCCCACCCTGATCTAATTAAAACATTAATGATTTATAAAACATCAAGCAGCCGTATGAGCGGTGGTGTGGCAATGCATGCGGCCATCGCGGCTTATAAAGATCAGGACTATCTGGACTTTATGCGTGATAATACACGGAAATCATTAAAAATAGCCTATGACATGTTTGATGAACTTAATATTCCATATATAAAATCAAATACTAATTTTACGTTGTTTGATGCCGGAATTCCGACGGCAGAAGCAGGCAAAAGGATGCTTAAACATAATATCAAAGTTGGCAGGCCATTCCCCCCTCTTAAAACTTGGGTGCGTTTAAGTATGGTCAAGACCGAGCAAATGCCACGTTTTGTTGAGGCGTATAAAAAAGAGTTTTCTTAAAACGATTTACTCATCATTTTGCGCACAGTTCTGTATGGGGCTTATAAAATCATCCGGTTTCTGTGGAGAATTGGCATAATAATACTTTTTAATTCCTACCAAATCGGGTTTTAGCGGTAAGAAAATGCTGTGCTCCCCATAATGCAAATAGGGCTGCTATGATCAGGCCTGCGCGAATTAGCCAATTAAATATGCCGCGATCAATAATAGCATCGTCCGGATTATCAGTTGAGTATAAAATATCGACGGTTTCACCAATTTTGAATAATGGGTAATTGGCACCAAAGTCATCAAGGAAACGGTGTTGTTTGCCGCTTTGGTCAATGAAGGATGCTTCGGCATAATATGTGTAACCATTATTATCTGTAGAGGTGCGGCTGATAATATTGCTGATTTGGCCAACAGTCGTTTGTCCGTTTTGGTTTAAATCTATCATGTTTTGTCCGGCGTAATAAGCACCTATTGTCGTGCCGAACATAATCACAAGCATTATGTATCCGGTGATATGGTAGTATTTAAGTTGGAACTTTATGCGATCTATTACTTCAGAAGTTTTTAAGACACGACCTTTAATTTCTTCAATATTTGTTTTTTGCATTCGGTTGTTTTTAAAATTTTGCCACATTTCGGATAATAATGAACGGTCAAATTCAGTGCGGGTTATTCTTTCATAAAGGTCGAATACTTTATGGCCCAAATAATAAGCACCAATCACGAACAAAAATGTCATCATATAGTTTAGGTTAAAACTTTTAATGGCCATGTTCATGATAAAACTACCGGGTATAAAAAACACCATGCCAAATATTAACCAGAAAACTGTTGGTCTGCGTACCTTTTCAGGGTTATGCGGGAGTATCATTAAATCAATGAACGTGCCCGGCATTCTGCCAATTATGGAATTTGAACTCATGGAGCTAATCTGTTCGAAATACTGACCGTCAGGGGTACGATACTCAAATACTGAATGATACATTTCACCGTTGTAGTTTGGTACATTGGAAGGCGGGAGTTTCTTTTTTCTTTTGTTGAAATAAGAGGCTAAAAAAATTATGCCTATAAAGACAAATCCGAAAGTTGCAAAAATTAAAGCTATGGCCATATTGTGCCAGAAGTCATCAATCACAAAATCATTCGGATCATTTTCATCATAATAAACACCAACTTCCGTGCCGCTGTCAAAAGAAGGGGAGTTACCGTAACTAATGTTATCTTTTACTTGCCACTCTTTACCTGTTTGATCCGTAAATTTTAACACTGCTTTATAGGATGTACCGCTTTCGCTGTCATAACTACTATCATTTCGAATGACGATAGCCTTGGCATAGTTACCTTCATTGGCTAGAATTAAATAAGAATAACCCATATAAAAACCAATTCCTGAAAAAAGCAGGGGAAAGCCAATGAAAAGGCAAATGATTAAAGCACCAAATGGTTTGACACGCTTATCTTTTTTAAAGTTTTCAACAGTATCAATTTTTGTGTCGCTCTTTTTTTGTTTAGGCTTATATCCGCTAACACGTACCTCAGAAATGCGGCCCTTAACTTTGATGGATTTGAACCTCCAATATAATTCATAAACTATAAATGCCCCGCCAATCCCCATAAAAGCAGTTCCCATAACCAACACTGTAATTTGATTCCAAGCAGAGAATAGGTCAAAGATTATATCAAACATGTAGTGCCATGATAATTATTACTCCATCATTTCCTCAATAATACTGCCTGCTTTTATTGTTTTATGTGATGACTTGTAGTCTAGCCCTAAAAATTTCACCAATGTTTTTGCGACCTGATTTTGTTTTACATCTAGCGTGTTTTTCATTTCGCCTTTTGCAGGGGTGTCGGGGCCAATAACTGCCATCCAAATGGCACGGTCACCGTCTTCACTGTCGAAATCCATGTCGCCATGTGATTTCCAATGTTCTAATGCTTCGTAACCTCTACCATGATCAGTGGTGATCAATAATGTGGTTTTATCTTTATAGTCTGGATCATTTTGTACCCAGTTCCAAATACGGCTAATAAATTCGTCGGATTTTTGTGCAGAATTGATATAACGGTCATATTGTCCGTCATGGGCATAATCATCAGTTTCACCTAGGCTAATAAATAGCGCTTTTGGTTTTTTTTCTTTCATATATTCAAGAGCAAAATTAACTGTATATGCATCAAACCGTACTGTATCCCAGGGAATAGGGATATCCAGCTGTAATTGGTTCAGTTCTTTAATCCGTGGATTATCGAGCATAATGTTCATTTGCTCAAAGGCAGAATTAGCAAAAATACCACTGCGTTCTGTATTTAAAATATACGGAAACACATCCCATGATGCGAATGCAGCTGTTGTACCCTTATATCCTTCTTGGTGTTCTAGCCATTCTAAAAATGTCCAGTTTTCATTCTGATTTTTATCATTACTATCGATTTTTGGGTCTGCAAAACCTGTTAATATTTCATTATATCCAGGGTAAGAAAAATGGTACTTGTTGGTGATGTTGGCGTTGCTTGCCAAATCGCGATTTCCATAAATTTGACCTTTTGTTCCTATTGTTTTCCATAGGAAAGGGAATAATATTTCGCGTCTTTCTTTTGCGGTCTCACGCCAATATTTTTGTTTAAATTGCTGATGTGTATTGTGATAAGCCATATAATCCATTTGATCTAAGAATTTTTCATCAATACCCTGAAAGACTTCTTGCCAGCGCATGCCGTCATATGTGATTAAGATTACGTTTTCTGTTTTTCCTTTTGCAAACAAAGAGCTAAAAGGAATTGTTAATAGTATTATTAGTAAAAATTTAGCAATAACAGATTTGATCATAAGTGATTTCCTTAGGTTTTATCGCACCAGTTTAACGCAATAAGAAAAAAGTTAAATAGGGGTGTTATTTTTTTTGCCAGTTTTTTTAAAATCATGCGTATAATGAAGTGAATGGGAATAATAACGGTGGAGCCTTAATGGCGAC
>JABIPV010000076.1 GCA_018699075.1 Kordiimonadaceae bacterium
CAGTCAGCAACCCTTTTTTATAGGGGTAATAGAAACACCAAACATGAATGCCATCGCCGAAAATGGCGTTCATTTTAAAAATGCTTTTGTCACTACTGCCCTATGTTCCCCAAGTCGCGCCACGATCTTGACCGGGCAATATGCCAATACCCACGGTGTGGTCGATAACAATGCCGCCCTTCCCGAAGGCACAAGGTTCTTCCCTGAATATATGCAACAAGTCGGTTATAACACCGGTTTTGTCGGTAAATGGCACATGGGCGCACAGGGCGACCAACCACAAGCCGGTTTCGACAAATGGGTAAGCTTTGAAGGACAAGGCGAATATTACCCTGAACTTGCCGATGGCACGATTACTAAATTAAATGTCGACGGCACCAGAGTTGATCAAAAAGGTTATATCACGGATGAGCTAACTGATTATGCCATTGAGTGGCTCGATAGTCTCAACAAAGAAGAACCATTTTTCCTTTATTTTTCACATAAAGCGGTACATGCAAATTTCCATCCAGCTGAACGCCACGAAGATCAATATGCAGGTAAGCAAGTAAACCTTCCGGCAAATATGGCCGATACGGAAGAAAACTACCGCGGTAAACCACGCTGGGTAAAAGACCAACGCAGCAGCTGGCATGGTGTTGATTTCCCGTATCACAGCACACTGGATGTTGGCGCCTATAAAATGCAATATCACCGTACTTTGTCTGCGGTTGATGACAGTATTGGCCGTGTTCAGGCATGGCTGATAGAAAACGACCTTGCTGAAAATACAATTGTAATTTTGATGGGCGATAACGGATTTTTATTCGGTGAACATGGATTGATCGACAAACGTAATGCCTACGAAGAAAGCATGCGTGTGCCGCTCCTCGCCATGGGACCAGGATTTGAAAAAGGTAAAACCGTTGAAGAAGTGGTTGCCAACCTTGATATTGCCCCGACGTTGCTTGAAATTGCTGGTGCCCCGCGCCCTGAACAATTCCAAGGACGCAGCTTCACCAAGCTCGGTAGTGGCGAAAAAATGGATCAGCCATGGAATAACGAATTTGCTTATGAATATTTCTGGGAATATGACTTTCCGCAAACGCCAACAACATTTGCCGTACGTACTGACAAATATAAGCTAATCCAATATCACGGCATTTGGGACCGCGAAGAACTATACGACATGACCAATGATCCAACAGAAATGATTAATTTGGCAGATGATCCAGAATTCCTACAAGTTAAAATCGACCTTAGAAAGCGTATTTATGTTCTTTCCGGTAATCCGGAAGGCGAACATGTGGTGCCTTACACAGAACGTACGCATTCGGGCTATCGTTTTCGCGACTTGACCGCAAGCAAAGCCGCTGACTTCCCTAAAGATTGGTTGCGTACAGGCGAAGAAGCCGACCGATTTGAAGCCGATTTTGATGATAGCGTTGAAAAATGGGACCGCATCAGAAAAGAGCAAGCAGAAATTGATGCCAGAAATAATAAGGAATAATCATGCGTATTATTTTATTTCTTAGCCTTTTGTTCACAGGTCAGCTTGCCATGGCACAAGACAAGCCGAATATCATATATATTCTAACTGATGACCAACGTTATGATGAACTCGGCGTTTTAAACCCTCTGCTTAACACGCCAAATATGGACGCACTAGCCAATGAAGGCGTACATTTTAGAAATGCTTTTGTCACCACGGCTCTTTGTTCGCCAAGTCGCGCGACCATCTTGACCGGGCAATATGCCAATACCCACGGTGTGGTCGATAACAATGCGCCAATCCGTGAAGGCACGGTCTTTTTCCCAAGCTACTTACAACAAGCCGGTTATAAAACAGGTTTTTTCGGTAAATGGCACATGGGCGCAGAGGGCGATCAACCACAACCCGGCTTTGATAAATGGCTTAGCTTCGAAGGACAGGGTAAATATTATCCAGAACTTCCGGATGGCAGCATTTCACAGCTCAATATTGACGGAAAGCATGTTGATCAAAAAGGATACATCACCGACGAGCTTACAGATTATGCCATTGATTGGCTCGACAGTCTCAATAAAAAAGAGCCGTTCTTTATGTATTTATCCCATAAAGCGGTACATGCGTTATTCCTGCCCGCTGAAAAGTACAAAGATCAATATTCCGATAAACAGGTCAAAATGCCTGATAACATGGCCAACACCGAAGAAAATTACCGTGGCAAGCCGCGATGGGTCCGTGATCACCGCAATGGTTACCACGGTGTAGATTTCCCTTATCACGCCAACGAACTTTCCGTTGCCGCTTATAAAATGGAATATCACCGCACACTTAGTTCTGTTGATGACAGCCTTGGCCGTGTACGCGCATGGCTTAAAGAAAACAATCTAGATGAAAATACGATTGTCATGCTGATGGGTGATAATGGATTTCTTTTTGGTGAACATGGCATGATTGATAAGCGTAATGCCTATGAAGAAAGTATGCGCGTCCCCCTTCTCGCCGTTGGCCCCGGGTTTGAAGGCGGACAGCAAATTACCGAAGTCGTCGCCAACCTTGACATTGCCCCGACCATCCTTGCCCTTGCGGGTGTCGAAAAACCGGCTCATTTCCAAGGGGAAAGCTTTGCAACACTGCCAACAGATGAGGCGGCAAAAGCGGCATGGAACAACGAATTTGCCTATGAATATTTTTGGGAATACAGCTTTCCACAAAACCCGACCACCTTTGCGGTACGCACAGACAAATACAAACTGATCCAATATCACGGCATTTGGGACCGTGAAGAGCTATACGATATGGAAAATGACCCGACAGAAATGAATAATCTGGCCCTTGATCCTGAACATGAAGATACGGTCGTCGCCCTCAGAAAACGTATATATGCCCTAATGGCTGACGGTAAAGGGCGCCACATTGTTCCCTATACAGAACGCAAAAATGGTGGCAATCTTTGGCGTGGTAAAAATACACCGGACGCCTTAAAAGCATCGGATTTTCCAAAAGAATGGTTAAAAAAAGGTAGAAACGAACAGTAAAATATTATAGTATTATAAAAAAATTATAGAGGTCAGGTATGTTTAATAAGCTAATATGTTTTTTTGTAGTTTCAGTTCTAAGCCTTTCGTTTGCATTCGCGCAAGAAGATGGCGCGCTGCCCGATGAAATGTCTCAACACCGCCAATTAAGCCGAGTTGACCCGGATTATCCAAAAGAAGCCGAAGCACGAAACCTAAGCGGTTGGGTACTTGTCGGTTATGACATCGACAGGGTCGGCAGAACCAGTAGCGTTATCGCCCTCTCATCATCCGATAAAATATTTGAATATAATGCCATCAGCGCCGTAAGAAGATACACCTTTTCCCCCGCCATCCGCTCCGGAGAGCCCGTAGAAGTCCGCGGTCAAACAGTCAGAATTAATTTCAAGTTGGCGAAAAGATAACGCTTAAAAAACCATTGAAAGTCACCAAATACTTTTATATAGTCTTCCTATAGTCAAATTGGGGGACAATATGTTTAGACACTTCTTCATAATCTTAACAATTATATTTACGTTCTCTGCTATCTCAGCACAAGCAGCACGGGAAAGTGATATTGATAATTTTGAACGACTAGAAAAACAATTTGAAGAAGTTTATAAATCTACGGATGATTATGAATTAATCATATCTTCTGCAGAAAAAATGGACAAACAAGCACCGAGAGCTTTTGGAAAATATTCAGCTAGACGGAACGAAGTAACCTTAAGATTAGCCCAACTTTATAATGAAAAAATATCCGTCTCGGAATATGAAAACCGTACCCAACTGCGAAAAGACGCCAAAAATGTCAATGACTTATACAAAAAATACTTTCAAGTAAAACGAAAGACACGCGCACCAAAAGATATTTTATATCTTGAAAATTATATTAAATATATTGCCGCAAAATTCCGTGTATCCGGCCCACGTCATATAAACTCAAATGCAAAAGAAGCCTTAATAATTGCTCGCAACTTAAATTTATCGGCGGGGGAAATCGGTGATATTTATTATTTCATAGCCATGCAAAAAGTACAAAACATGGATTATGCTTATGCAAATGAAATAGCAACAGATTCAATAAACGATGCGTTAAACCAATATACCCTAGCTTACGGCCCAAATCATAATAAAGTCGCAGATAGCATTTATTGGCTCGCTAAAGCGGAGACCAAAAAAGGTAATGCCGTCGAAGCTGAAAAGAAATTTCTGCAGGCTTTAAAACAATATGAAGATAATAACTATGATAAAACCTCCGTATTTTATGACATTCATATTTCGCTCATTAAATTATATGAAGCAACGGGCCGAAAAGACCAGGCTACACAACATGTAATCGCTTGTGCAGTTGACAACCTGGTAAACAAAGATGCCATAGCACTATATTATCCTGTGTTAGATTTTCCCAATGATCGGTCCGTACAAGGATATATTTCAAACGTGGAGATGAAATTTAACATTGATACTCACGGCTATGCCAAAGACATCAAAATCACATCAAGCAACAACAGAGTTTATGATCTATTTGCGATAAAGTCATTAAAGGAGTTCCGTTTTGCCCCCACCATTAAAGACGGTGAAATAATTGAAAGCAAAAATGTCCGATATGATTTCAGTTACACATATTTCAAAAAAATGAACCCTTATTATACAAATAGATTTTATAGCCCCTCCAGAGCAATCCTCCCTAACTACTTACGTGGCCTCCTATAGAAAGGTAATTTGAAAATGTACAAAATATTTTACTCCTTACTTCTAATTATTTATTTATTAACAGCAGCTATATCCTCTGCCGACGTAGCCACTGAAAAAGCCGAGTTTAAAAAGCTCTATGCCGATTTCAATGATCTATATGCAAATTCAGATGCTATTGAGCCCATAATTGAAGTTGCTGAAAAGCTCTACTCTATATCACCAAATCTATACGGTGAATTATCACAAACTCATGCAGTTATCACCTATAATTTAGCTACGCTATACGACGAAAAGGGAGGCAAAAGAAGTAATGATTTTGAAAAAAAAGCAACCAAACTATATTCTGATTACTTCAGAATTCTTGATAAACTCGAACAACCCCAAGACCAAGATTACTTAACACAGCTCGTCGCTCTTATTCATGCAGAAAACAATGCCAATACCTATGAATCAAAATTCACACTTACCAAAAAAGCATTGTCGATTGCAAAAGATCTAAATCTACCGAAAACTGTTATTGCCAATTACGAATTAATTTTTGGCTTTTTAAGATACAAAGCACAAAATATATCGCAATCAGAAGATTTATTTGAATCAGCTCAAGAAAAGTTCATAGAAGAGTATGGCGATACCCATTACAAAGTTGGTGAAAGCCAATATTGGTTAGGCAGAATAGCGATGGCGAGGAACAATAAGTCAAAAGCAGAAGAAAAACTTCTCAATGCGCTAGCTATATTTGATGACAAAGGAGAAGAAGGAAACACTCTATCTCAATCCACTCATGCCTATTCAGTCAACTTATATGAAGAGATGGGCCAATCAGATGAAGCAACAAAACATTGTCAAGCAGTAGCAGTAGAACGCCCGAAAGGTTTTGATCAATTTGTTGATCCACTCTTTAGAATTTACCCCAACTATCCCCAGAGTGCTATGCGTGGAGGCGTAAAAGGCTATTCAGTCGTTGAATTTGTAGTCGATACAGATGGCATAACCCGAGATGTCAAAGTAATTGACGGCTCTAGTAAAATGTTTGAAAAATCAAGTATAGAAGCCGCTAAAAAATACCGTTACGCACCAAGTGTAAAGGACGGAAAACTTATTTCAACCGAAGGAGTGAGAATTCGCTTCATATATGAATTAGATAAATGAAGATATTAATTATGATATACTGGTCATTCTTCATAATACTTCTTTTAATAGGGTCAAATCCAGTAAATGCCGATCAGGTCGCAGACAAAGCCGAGTTTAAAAAACTTTATGCTGAATTTAGTGATCTCTTTGCTAATTCAGAGGCCATTGAGCCTATAATTGAAATCGCGGAAAAACTTTATTCTCTTTCGCCTTTAGCATACGGAAAAAATTCTAACAACACGGCTGTTGTAACTTATAACCTTGCAACCCTTTATGATGAAAAAGGGGGAGAAACTAATTCAGAGGATGAGAAGCGTGCTTCTGAGCTATATAAAGAGTATTTTACCATTCTTGACGGACAAAAAAAACCATTAGACAACCAATATTTTCAACAATATATCGCCTTTGTGAAAAGTGAACATAATGCATTTGGCTATCGTTCTGATACGTCTTATTCAAAGAAAGCCATCGAGATAGCAAAAAGCATTAATCTTTCAAACCTTGAACGTGCGAACTTAGATTTTCTTATTGCCAATCACCGTTATTATAGCGGTAAGCCAACGGACGCTAAAAAGTTATTCACGAATGCGCACAAAAAATACATCGCCGAATATGGCCTTAATCACTATAAAGTTGGCGAAACAACATTTTGGCTTGCCCAAATTGATTTCAAGAACGGCCGCCATAAAAGAGCGGGGGAAAATTATCTTTCCGCAATGGAAATATTAAGCAAATCCGAGCTAGAATCTGCTGCTGCAATGGTTTTGATTACTCACGCGGCATTGGTTGAAATATACGCTAAAAGAGGTGATGATGCTGAAGCCACAAAACATTGCCTCGAATATGCCTATAAACGTCCAAAAGAATTTGAACGCAACATAGTTCCACTTTATAAAATACCCGCTAAGTTCCCAGATGCGGCGAGAAGAAAGTCCGGTCAAAGTTCAGTTACATTAGAATATGATATTGATAAAAATGGCTACACCACAAATATCGTCGTTAGAGACGCAACCATAAGAAAAATTGAAAATGCAGCCATAAACGCCCTAAAAGAATTCCGCTACGCTCCTAACATAAGAGACGGCAAGCCCGTCGCTATCGAAGGACTTGAAATGAGATTTAGCTTTGGACATATGAAGTAGATGATATGATAAAAAATATACTTATTTTCATAATTTTATTCACCGCTCCTGCATATGCGAATAAAGAAGAAGACAAAGCAGAGTTCAAAAGTCTTTATGCTGAGTTTAATGATCTTTATGCCAATTCTGAGGCAATTGACCCTATTATTGAGGTGGCAGAGAAACTATATAAAATTGCTCCTAAAGCATTCGGTAAAAAATCTAAAAACAATGCTGTCGTAATATATAATTTAGCGAGCCTATATGATGAAAAAGGTGCAAGATCAAGTTCTAGAGACGAGAAAAAAGCTCTTGGATTATATGAAGAATATTTTAGATTGTTGTACGA
>JABIPV010000201.1 GCA_018699075.1 Kordiimonadaceae bacterium
GGAATAAAAATCATCCGGTAATGACGTCATTTTACCGTTTTCACGGTACTGTGCCGTTTCAAAATCTACCATCATTGTCCGGTCATCAAAATGTCCGCCTCCTCCTTGTAGAAGGGCAAATGATTGATCAAAACCTCTTGCTTTGGGTGAGAAGTCTTCGTCGTAACCCAAATGCCATTTCCCGGTCATATAAGTATGATATCCCGCGTCTTGCAATAATGATGAAATTGAAACCACATCCTTATTCATATACCCTTCATAGCCGGGTTGGCCGAGCTGATTTGCTGCCTGATCGTTATACATGGTCCCCATGCCAGCACGGTGACTATCGGCGCCACTGAGTAACATGGTTCTGGACGGGGAACAGGCCGCGGCGGCGTAAAGATTACTCAGTCTAATACCATCCATAGCGAGTTTATCAAGATTAGGGGTTGATATTTCACTGCCAAATGACCCCAAATCCGAATATCCCATATCATCAGCTAAGATGAGTAAAATGTTTGGTTGTTTCACCGTTTCATCTGGTTGTTCTATAATTTTCTCAACGGGAGCATCGCAACCCGTAATGAATAATGCACATGTCATTAAACTGATCAACTTATTCATTTTATACCCTTTGGCTTTTAATCTGTTTAATTTATTATCTGGCGTTTTTATTAAAAATGCAATGAAGCATTGAATTTTAGAAATTTCAACGTTAGGCTTCCTCACATATAAAAAAATATATAGGGTAAGTTTCATGAGCGACACAGCAGTGAAAAAAGTAACGTGGACATCCCGTTCCGCATTTTTAATGGCATCGGTCGGGTGTGCCGTTGGACTTGGAAATCTTTGGCGTTTCCCTTATGTTGTCGGTGAAAATGGCGGCGGCGCCTTCGTTCTTGTTTATGTTGCTTTTGTTTTCATTCTGGGCGTTCCTTTAATAATGTCGGAACTTGCCATTGGTCGCGCAGGTAAGCTAAGTGCAGTAGGCACAATGACCAAACTAGTAAAATTGGGCCATAACCCTTTTTGGAAAAGCATTGGCTGGATTAGTATACTCGTTCCCTTATGCGGACTAACTTATTATAGCGTTGTTGCGGGATGGTCACTTGAATATATATTTAAAGCCCTATCAGGACAATTTTCAGGTGTTGATGCCGCTGGATCAGGTGCTATTTTTCAAGAAGCGCAAGATAATTGGATGGTCCTGACTTTTTGGTTTAGTCTTTTTATTTTTTGCACTGTACTGATTATTTCTAAGGGCATTAAAGGTGGTCTTGAACCGGCTGTAAAATTCATGCTTCCTGCGCTATTTTTAATTCTTATTTTTCTTGCTGTTTACGCCATGACTACTGGCAATGCACAAAGAGCAGTTGAATTTTTAATTTCACCCGATTTTTCAAAACTAACGCCCAAAGCAATTATAGAAGCCCTTGGCCAAGCACTATTCTCCCTTGCAATCGGCGTAGGGGGATTAATCACATATGGTGCTTATTTACCCGATAATGTTTCACTTCCAAGATCCGCCGTATTTATCGCCGTAGCAGATACCACCGTTGCTCTATTAGCTGGATTTGCCATATTCCCCATTGTTTTCGAATATGGATTAACACCAGGAGAAGGCCCTGGTCTAATATTCGCAACTTTACCGATCGCCTTTGGTCAAATGCCGGGCGGTATAATATTCGGAACTTTATTTTTTATATTATTATCTTTTGCTGCATTTACATCTTCTATCGGTATGCTTGAGCCAATTGTTGCATGGTTTGAAGATAAAGGAATGTCACGCCCGAAAATGGCATGGGCAGCGGGTCTCTTCGCATGGTTCGTCGGCATGTTTATGTTACTGTCATTTAACTTACTATCGGGATTTGAGCCGCTTAACTTCATCGGCATTTTTGAAGGTAAAAATTTATTTGGCATCATGGATTACACGGTTGCCAATGTATTGCTGCCGATCAATGCTTTACTGATAGCTGTATTTTGCGGGTGGGCATTCTCACGTGACATGGTAAGTAAACAACTTGGTTTTACCTTAGGCTCACGCGATTTTAAATTATGGGAAATCAGCACCAAATATATTGCTACCTTTGCCATTTCAATCGTTGTTTATAGTATGATTTTCGGTAACCCGTTTTAAGACCGCGATAAGGCATATGGTGCAGGGTTTAACGCAGGCTCTTCGCCGCTTATAATATCGGAAAGCATTTTCGCCGACCCCATAGACATGGTCCACCCCAGCGGTCCATGCCCCGTATTTACAAAAAGGTTTTCTATTGGCGTTTTACCGATATATGGTTTCCCGTCAACTGACAATGGCCTAAACCCACACCATTCTTTTACTTCGCTTCTATCAACTGTCGCTGCAAACTCAGGATATATTTCTTCAAGAAGATTATAGAGATTATCTATTCGCACTTTATCAAGATTGTCATCGTATCCGGCAAATTCGGCGGTTCCCGCTACCCTAACAGTATCGCCAATTGGCGAAATAGCCGCATGGAAACTGTCATCTATAATCGGCATAATGGGTCCCCCGTTCCAGCCGTTAAGCGGCACAGAAATCGAATATCCTTTGACGGGACGAACGGGGATATTGATACCAACTTTTTTTCCAAGTAGCGGGGAAAAACTACCCGTACATAAGACCACTAAATCTGCATCAATTTCACCATCACTGGTGAGTATCTTAGTAATTTTACCTTTTTCTTTGATGAGGTCTTCAACACTAAGACCATAACGAAATGAAACACCTATATTTTTTGCGATTTCCGCTAATTTACATGTAAAGACATGGGCATTTCCCGTTTCATCATCCGGGAAAAATATCCCTCCGCAAAGTTGATCCATAATGGGCACCAATGATGGTTCAATCTCATCAAGGTCTTCTGGAGTTGCCTTGGTAAAATGTAAGTTATGTTTATCTAAATGTTTGGCAAAATCGCCATATTCACCAATGCTTTCTTGATCACGGAAAATTCTTAACGATCCGGTTATGCGCTGTTCGTATTCGATATTAAGTTCTTGGCGCATTTCTTTTAAAATATTTAGTGAATAACAGGAAATATCCGCACTATGATGCATATTACTCAGAAATTTCTTTTTGCGAGAATTTAATAGAAATTTTATCCCCCAGCCAATTAAGGAAGGAACCGCTTTAGGTCTAAGTAAAAATGAACTGTCAGGGCGACCAATACTTTTAATCAGCTCTGTAAATATTCCTGGTGCATTCCATGGGTCTGACATAGACGGCGTAATCATACCTGCATTGGCAAAACTGGTCTCAAGCGCAGGACCTTCTGCACGGTCAATGACTTCAACATCATAGCCTGCTTTTGCTAGAAAATAAGCACTCGTTACGCCTATTATGCCTGCGCCGATAATTGTAATTTTCATTTTAATTAAATCCAAAAATTAATACCCATATCAATAATCAACATCTGCGCAATGATCAACAGGATTAAATAGATATTCATAACATTTGACGCACTCTCAAAATAAACATACCTTACGGCATGTTACGACCAATTATAATTCAGGATAAAATGTGTGAGTAATTCAGATCATTCCAAGCCTATTGATCAATTAACTGGTGTTCAGGTTAATGATAACTTTGATCGGTTTGAACAGAAATTCGATATTTATTGTCGCGCCATGTGGGACCCGCAAATTAAATCTGATAAAACAGATAAATTTTTTGAAGGGTATTATATGCCCTTTGCCAAAGCACGAAAAACAGACGGTTTTAGTCAAAAAGATTATGCCTTCCGCAATGCCGCTTGGCACGTAAATAATGTCATTAGAGACATTGAAAAATCAGGTGAATTTCGCAAAGAAAAACCAAATGAAATTCGCAAAGAAGGTTTTTGGGATTATTATACATCTCATGATGAAGGCTGGCATGAGCCATATCCTTATGAAAGTGCTGCCGAAGCAACAAGGGACCTTAAAAAGGTCGCTGGGTTTTGTGGCGTTGGCGATCTAGGTGTCTGTGAATATGATGAACGGTGGATGTACAAATCAATATTCACAATGCAAGGAAATGGCCAAAAGCCACAAGAAATTCCTGAAGACATTCCTAATGTGATAGTCACATTGGAACCCATGGACAGGGAACTGATTAAAACTGTTCCTTCGGCCTTATCTGGTGCCGCAACGGGCCTAGGTTATACTTTCGATGGTGTCGCGATCATTACGCTCGCGCAATATATTCGCAATATGGGCTACCGTGCCTATGCTACGCTTAATGACAGTGCACTTTGTATACCACTTGCCCTACAAGCCGGTCTGGGTGAAGTGGGACGTCACGGCATGTTGATTAACGAAAATTACGGCCCGCGCTTTAGGATCGGAAAAATCTTCACCGATATGCCGCTTGAAATAAATCAGCCAATAAAATTTGGGGTTGAAGAATTTTGCACAACATGTGACAGATGTGCCAAAGCATGTCCACCGAAAGCCATTCCGTTCGATGCACCCTCAAATCATGTTCATAGTGAAAGCAATATCAAAGGAGTGACTAAGTGGACCCCGTCAGCAGAAAAATGTTTTAAATTTTGGGCCAATCAAAATACGGATTGCATTATTTGCATAAGATCCTGCCCATATAACAGAGATTTTTCAAAAACCATTCACCGTTTATGGTTAAAAATTGCAAAAAGTCCTTTCAAAAAGCTTGCACTTAAGTTAGATGACTGGTTCATGGATCGCGGACGTCTTAAAACCAGTTGGTGGTGGCGACCTGAGCTTAAAAAAATAGAGCAGGCAGTTAGCCCAAAACGCGTTAAAAAGAAAAAAAAGTAATCAAATGATCGAAGTCGGAAAAAACCATACATTAGAAGTAATCAAACATGTGGACTTTGGCGTCTATTTAGGTGGTGAGGATGAAGAAATTCTTCTTCCACTTCGCTATCTTCCTGACAATAAGGAAGAATGGGCTGTCGGCGAATTTCTTGATGTTTTTGTATATCTTGATTCTGAAGACCGCCCGATTGCGACGACAGAAGTCCCTTTTGCACGGGTTGGTGACTGCGCCTTTCTGCCTGTCGTTGGTCAAAGCCAGTTCGGTTCTTTCGTGGATTGGGGACTAACTAAAGATTTACTTGTTCCTTTTAAAGAACAGCGCGTTCCCATGGAAGTAGGACGCTCTTATGTCGTTTATATCTTCATGGATAAAACCGACCGCATCGCCGCCACATCGCGCTTAAGTAGATTTCTAGAAGAAGAAAATGAAGAAACGTTTGAAGCACGCCAAGAAGTAGACCTCCTCATCGCAAGCCGCAGTGATCTTGGTTACAAGGCAGTTATTAATGGCACTCACCTTGGACTGGTTCATAACAACAGCATTGTGCGCCCGATTAATGTCGGTGACCAATTTAAAGGCTATATTGGTGATGTGCGCGAAGATAAACGCATTAATCTTACGCTGCAAAAACTTAGCCATGAAGTACGTGGTGAATTATCTGATCAGATACTCGTGCACTTAAAAGAACACGGGGGCAGTACTCACCTGACAGATAAAAGTTCACCAGAAGAAATAAACGCCATTTTACATGTCAGCAAAGGTAACTACAAAAAAGCACTCGGCAAGTTATTCAAAGAAGGAAAGATCAACTTCCATCAAAAAAGCGTTCGATTGGTCGAAGAATAGATCGTTAACTGGTTTTGCGCATATGTTCTGGAATAATCTTCTTTTCCAGCAATTCAAACAACAGTTCTACCAAAATCGCGAGGCATGCTGCGGGGATCGCACCCTGCAGGATGAGGTTGGTATCATTTAGCGCTAATCCTGTGACTATGGGCTCGCCAAGCCCCCCTGCACCAATAAACGCTGCCAATGTCGCAGTACCTATGCAAATCACCGCTGCGGTTTTTATACCGGATAATATATTTGGTAATGCCAGCGGGAAAAGAACAAATCTTAATTGTTGAATACGGGTCATGCCAATGGCTTTTGATACATTTGTCAGAATGGGATCGATAGTCGTTAGTGCCGTAATAGCGCTTCTTAATATTGGCAGTAGTGAATAGAGGAAGAGTGCCGTTATAGCCGGTATTTCACCAATTCCTAATATCGGTATCATCAATGCGAGAAGGGCAATTGATGGAATAGTTTGCATGAGACCAGTAATATAAATCACACATCGCGATATTTTTGCTGATCTAAAGATAAGAAATGCTGTTGCCAGTCCGACAAAACAACCAATTGTTAGTGCTATCAACGTTATTTTTATATGTGTTATGGTATTATTTATAAGCTTAGACAAAATAGTGTTTTGATCTGCGGCACCATTATCAGCAATTAAATTATTTTCCAGTAAAAACTTTCTCGCCACAAACTGAAAAGTCTTCTGGTCAATCACCACTTCACTATTTAGCCTTCTCATGGTTTGATCATCCAACATATTTTCAAGTTGGTTCAGTATTTTCTTAGCCTTTTCTGGAAAATCTAATCTTGTTAACGAGGCACCATAATATTTTGGAAAAAAATCAAGATCATCTTCAAGCAATAATAGTCCATATCGTTCCATATCTCCATCGGTGGAAAAGGCATCAGTGATATCAATTGCTCCCTCATCTATGGCTTTATAAGCTAAGCCATGCTGAATGCCCGTTGGTGACAGATTAAGCCCGTAAGTTATTTTAAGTTGAGGCCAGCCATCATCGCGATTTAAAAATTCATGACTGAAGCTGGAAATGATATCTGAATGATTTTTTAAATCAGAGATTTTACTTATGTTTCTCTCAGCACCCAATGTTTCCTTAATCGTCAGAACATAAGAATTATTAAATCCAAAGGGAGAGAATATATTAAGTCCTTTTGAGTTTAATACTTGACGAAAATAACCAATTGAAGTGTCACTGGTTGGACGTTCATCTGGCGAAAAAATGGCTTCTGAAATCGTTCCTGTATATTCAGGATAAATATCAATCTCACCTTCGGCAAGAGCATTATAACAAATGAGTGTACCACCAAAACCGAATTTACGGTCAATCTCATATCCACCATCTTCCAAAAGCTGGGCCATCATTTCCGCAAGCAGATAACTTTCCCCATGCATTTTACTGCCGACAATAATTTTTTCTTGCGCCTGGACGACTGAATAAATTCCTATCATGAATGTAATGCAAATGAGCCGAAGTAACCGCGTGCCAATCATCAATTTTTGACCATACCCTGATGTTTATTTTTTATCTAAGGTAAACACTATTGAGCATTTCAATTTTTAAGTCAAATCAACGCGGTAATAAATGAACACCCGCAAGCATGCAGCGTACTGATCCACCCGCCATTTCAATAGTTGGAATGTCGAGAGGAAGAATAGTCGTGCTTCTTTCTATCAGTTCCAGTTGATCATTAGTGAGTGCTTTATAGGCTGTTGATGATAGGGCAAGAACACGACCGTTGTTACCTTGAAGTTCAAGTGCGTTTCCTGCAAAATTCGCAATCTGATCATTGGTTAAAGCAATGACATGCCTGCCAGAGCTTTCGAACCTATCGACTATTTCTTGTCGTCTTTGCACGTCAATGATCATATCAAGACCGATCATGACAAAATTTGTCGCAATGCACATTAATACATTTGTATGATAAATCGGCGTACCAGTTTCATCCAACGCATCAAAAACCATTGGCTCATAATTAAAATGGGTGCAGAACCGCTCCAATGCCACCGGATCAGTACGGTTTGATTTAATGGCATAAGCAACGCGGTCTATATGATCAAGAACCATTGCACCAGTGCCTTCTAGATACAATCCATCTGGCTCAAGCCCTGAATAATCGATTATATCTTGAACACGGTAATCACGTTTTAGCATTTCAATAATATCATAACGTCTTTCCGTACGGCGATTTTCAGCAAACATCGGATAAATGGCTATATGTCCACCGGGATGAGTTGAAAACCAATTGTTTGGAAAAACTGAATCCGGTGTTTTAGTCGTCTCATCTTCGAAAATATGAACCTTAATTCCATTCGCTTCTAACAACCTTGACGCTTTTGAGGCTTCTTCATAAGCCGATTTTGCTAGCGCTGTTTGATCAAGACCTTCACCTGATTGCTGAAAAGA
>JABIPV010000298.1 GCA_018699075.1 Kordiimonadaceae bacterium
CGTTAGACGCGGCTCTTGGGCAAATTGAACGCGCCTTTGGTAAGGGCTCTATTATGAAGTTAGGGCAAAACTCATCCATTGATGTTGATGCCGTTTCAACGGGGTCATTAGGACTTGATATTGCTCTTGGAATTGGTGGCATGCCAAAAGGACGTATTATTGAAATATATGGTCCTGAAAGCTCAGGTAAAACTACGCTGGCTCTTCATGTGGCTGCTGAAGTACAAAAAGCAGGCGGTACTGCAGCCTTCGTGGATGCGGAACACGCGCTTGATCCTGTTTATGCGGGCAAGCTTGGCATTAATCTTGATGAACTTTTAATTTCCCAGCCAGACACAGGCGAGCAGGCTCTTGAAATTACCGATACTTTGGTGCGTTCTGGCGCAATCGATATATTGGTTATTGATAGTGTGGCTGCACTTACACCGCGCGCCGAACTTGAAGGCGAAATGGGTGATCACCATGTGGGACTTCAGGCTCGTTTAATGAGCCAGGCATTGCGTAAGCTGACAAGCTCTATTTCAAAATCAAATTGTATGGTTATTTTCATTAACCAAATTCGGATGAAAATCGGTGTGATGTATGGTAGCCCCGAAGTGACAACGGGCGGTAATGCACTTAAGTTTTATTCTTCAGTGCGTATTGATATTCGCCGTATTGGTGCCATTAAGGAAAAAGAAGAAATCGTTGGTAACCAAACACGGGTTAAAGTGGTTAAAAATAAAGTTGCACCACCGTTTAAAGTCGTCGAGTTCGATATCATGTATGGTAAGGGAATTTCAAAAATGGGTGAACTGGTTGACCTTGGGGTTAAAGCAGGCATCGTTGAAAAATCTGGATCATGGTATTCTTATGAAAGCCAACGCATTGGTCAGGGCCGTGAAAACGCAAAACGTTTCCTTAGCGAAAATCCAGAACTTGCGGATCAAATTGAAAACCAAGTTCGTATAAATGCAGGTATTCTCGATGATGTAATGCTTAAAGAAGGCGCGATTAGAGAAACTGACGAGGAATAAATTTCTTCTAGTATACTTTTTCCCACCAAACTTAAACAGGCACTGGATCTTACCAGTGCCTTTTTTTGTTTAAAAGACTTTGAAAATAATATGACAATATGTGATAAAACCATATTAGTTGAATAAATACATATTTTATAAGCGGAATAAAAATGAAAAGTACCAATGAAATAAGAAGTGCCTTTTTAAATTATTTTAACAATGCGGACCATCAAGTTGTCGCAAGTAGTCCTTTAGTGCCTGATAATGATCCAACATTGATGTTTGTAAATGCGGGTATGGTGCCATTTAAAAATGTATTTACGGGCATGGAAACACGTTCTTATAAACGTGCAACATCGAGTCAAAAATGTGTCCGTGCAGGTGGTAAACACAATGACTTAGATAATGTGGGTTATACGGCCCGACATCATACGTTTTTTGAAATGCTTGGAAACTTTTCATTTGGTGATTATTTTAAAGAACAGGCTATTTTTCATGCGTGGGAATTACTGACAAAAGTTTACGGTATTGATGCCAGTAAATTGCTCGTCACTGTTTATCATGATGATGACGTGGCATTTGATTTATGGCGTAAAATTAGCGGTCTGCCAGAAGAACGTATTATTCGCATCGCAACACATGATAATTTCTGGTCTATGGGCAATACAGGGCCATGTGGCCCTTGTTCGGAAATCTTTTATGATCATGGTGATCACATTTGGGGTGGACCTCCTGGCTCACCGGAAGAAGATGGCGACAGGTTTGTTGAAATCTGGAACTTAGTGTTTATGCAGTATGAACAGCAAGATGAAGAGACAAGAATAAACCTGCCTAAACCTTCTATTGACACTGGAATGGGACTTGAACGTATCGCTGCGGTTATGCAGGGCGTTCATGATAATTATGAAACCGATCTGTTTAAGAAACTGATCATGGCATCAGCTGACCATAGCGGCGTTGACGCTCTGGGCGATCATAATACATCTCACCGGGTGATTGCCGATCATTTACGTTCTACATCGTTTTTAATTGCCGATGGGGTTTTACCGTCAAACGAAGGTCGTGGTTATGTGCTTCGTCGTATCATGCGCCGGGCCATGCGCCATGCACATATGATCGGCTGTAAGGATCCCCTAATGCACCGTTTAGTACCATCGTTGGTTGGGGAAATGGGACAAGCTTTTCCTGAGCTGGCCCGTGCTGAAGCACTGGTCGCAGAAACATTGTTACTAGAGGAAAAACGCTTCCGTAAAACCTTAGACCGTGGGTTACGACTTCTTGATGAAGAGATCGCTAGTCTGGGTGATAGTAAAGTTCTTGATGGTGACGTTGCCTTTAAGCTCCATGATACCTATGGTTTTCCGCTTGATTTAACTCAAGATGCTCTAAGAGAAAAAGACCTAACTGTTGATGAAAGCGGGTTCGCAGCAGCAATGGAAAAACAAAAGGCAGAAGCGCGTGCCGCATGGAAAGGGTCTGGTTCCGCAGCAACAGAAACCGTCTGGTTTGATGCAAAAGAAGAACTGGGGGCATCGGAATTCGTTGGTTATAATACGATGCATGCTGAAGGAAAAATTACGCAGATCGTTGTCGGTGATACGGTTGTCGATGGAGCATCAAAAGGGGATGATGTTATGATTTTGACCAATCAGACACCATTTTATGCTGAATCCGGTGGACAGGTAGGTGATATTGGGTCATTTAAAACCGATAATGGTTCAGAAATTAAAATAACCGATACGCAAAAGAAACTTGGGGCGTTACATGTTCATGCAGGTAAGGTTATCAGTGGTTCAATATCACTCGGTGATGTTGTGGAAATGACTGTTGATGTTAAAAACCGAAATAAGATTAAAGCCAATCATTCTGTTACCCACATTTTACATGCGGCTCTGCGTAATAATCTTGGTGATCATTTAACACAAAAAGGATCATTAGTAGCCGCAGATAAAATGCGTTTTGATGTTAGCCATTCAAAGGCCATTACATCAGAAGAAATTGAAAAAGTAGAAAAAGAAGTTAATCATATCATTCGTCAAAATACAGAAGTATCAACGCGTCTAATGACCCCAGAAGAAGCCATTAATGCAGGAGCAATGGCTTTATTTGGAGAAAAATATGGTGATGAAGTACGTGTAGTGACAATGGGCAAGTCGGCTGAAGGTGAGGATTATTCAGTTGAACTCTGTGGGGGAACTCATGTGACGCAAACCGGTGATATTGGTTATTTTAAAATTATTACTGAAGGTGCTGTTGCATCAGGTGTAAGGCGATTAGAAGTATTAACCGGTGATGCCGCATGTGATTATTCTACGGATCAAGAAAATTATTTGATTGAGGCAGCCTCAACATTAAAAACCACATCGGGCGAATTATCAAATCGTCTTAATGCATTGCTTAGTGAACGTAAAGCTATGGAAAAAGAGATTTCAGATTTACAGAAAAAAGTCGCCATGGGCGGCAATGGTTCCTCAAAAGCAGATGAGATTAAAGAAATTAATGGCATCAAATTTATCGGTCAGGTTTTAAATGGCATTCCCGCAAAAGAACTTCGGGGTCTTGCGGATGATGCTAAAAAACGTCTCGGTTCAGGTGTTATCGCTTATATTGCTGTTAATGACGGTAAAGCAGCCGTACTTACCGCGGTAACAGATGATATCAAAGATAAATTCAGTGCCGTAGATCTAGTCCGTGTTGGCGCAGAGGCGGTTGGCGGAAAAGGTGGCGGAGGGCGTCCTGATATGGCGCAGGCCGGCGGGCCAAATGGCGCAGACGCTGCTGAAGCTTTAAAAGCAATCGAGAGTGCATTATCATAATGGATGAATGAATGGTTGAAGGACAAAAAAACCTTAGAAGGCAAATATTTGAAATTATCGAAATAGGTGGCAGTGGTCATCTAATTGGTCGGTTTTTTGATGCCTTTATGGTGGTTCTTATTCTTCTAAATGTCTGTGCAGTTGCGATTGAAACAGTTGAGGATATTGGTGCATATTATCAGACGGAATTTTTGTATTTTGAAGTTTGTTCGTTAATTATTTTCTCTTTTGAATATTTACTTCGAATTTGGACATGTGTTGAATATCGTCCTCAATCTGAACCAAATGGCAATAACAGGTTTCGCTTTAAATTTATTTTTTCACCTTTAATGTTAATTGATTTCATTGCCATTGCGCCGACAATTTTATTTTCATTCATTGGTTTTGATCTTCGTTTCTTAAGGGTTTTTCGTTTTTTGCGCTTATTCAAGCTTATGCGCTATTCGCCGGCGCTCAGTTCTTTGGGAAGTGTAATTTATGAAGAACGTAGAGCATTAATCGCCACGCTGATTATCATGCTTGGGTTAGCACTTTTCGCATCAAGTATTATGTATTATTTGGAACGAAGCGTTCAACCAGAGGCTTTTGGAAATATTCCAAGTGCTATGTGGTGGGCGTTCTCTACGTTAACGACGATTGGTTACGGTGATGTTGTGCCATTAACTGCTTTGGGAAAAGTGTTCGGTGTGTTGATGATGATATTGGGAGTGGGCGTTTATGCGCTTCCCATAGGTATTATTGCATCGGGATTTGCAAATGAAATTCATCGGCGTGATTTTGTAATTCGCTGGGGACTGGTGGCCAATGTCCCGCTTTTCCATGGGTTAGATGCCAACTTGATTAATACGATCGCTAAAAGGCTGCGCTCCCAAGTGGTGGAGACGGGAAAACTGATCGCTTATGAAGGTGAAACGGCGGATAAGTTGTTTTTGATTGTATCAGGATCAATAAAACGCCGCGATGAAAGTGGCGAAACTTATCTGAAAAAAGGGGCTTTTTTTGGTGCAAGATCATTGTTGCAAAGAACGTCGTTTCACGCGAATTATATCGCGACTGCCAGGGCGCAATTGTTGGTACTTGATGCAGTAGATTTTCATCATTTGCTGGACCATTACCCAAGCTTAAAAGACCGAATTGATAACACCTATAATAATTCCTCTAAGGAAGATTATGGTCAAACAAATATGGATGAGTATGAATAAAAAAAGCAGGCTAAAAAGCCTGCTTTTTCAAATAATATGAATTAATTAATTAACCCATTTCGCGTTGTAGGTTCTCATCGATTTTATCAAAGAATTGTTTTGATGTAAGCCAATGTTGCTCTGGTCCAACAAGGAGGGCCAAGTCTTTGGTCATGTCACCTTGCTCAACGGTTTTAACACAAACACTATCAAGTGCGTCGGCAAAGTTAACAAGCTTATCATTGCCATCAAGTTCACCACGGTGGCGAAGACCACCTGTCCATGCATAAATAGCGGCGATTGGGTTTGTTGATGTTTCTTGACCTTGTTGGTGAAGACGGTAGTGACGTGTCACAGTACCGTGTGCGGCTTCTGATTCCATAACTTTACCATTTGGTGTAAGTAATTTTGAAGACATAAGCCCCAATGAGCCAAAACCTTGTGCAACAGTATCTGATTGAACATCACCATCGTAGTTTTTACAAGCCCAAACAAATTTACCGTTCCATTTCATAGCACAAGCTACCATGTCATCAATTAAGCGATGCTCATAAGAAATGCCGGCTGCTTTAAACTTATCAGCAAATTCAGCTTGGTATATTTCTTCGAACAAATCTTTAAAGCGACCATCGTAAGCTTTAAGGATAGTGTTCTTAGTGGAAAGATAAACAGGCCATCCTTCTGCAAGACCGTAATTCATGCTAGAACGGGCAAAATCGCGAATACTTTCATCTAGGTTATACATTGCCATGGCAACACCAGATTTTTCAAACTGGAATACCTCATGTTCAATGGCTTCACCACCATCATCAGGCTGGAACTTAATCGTCAGCTTACCAGCGCCCGGTACTTTAAAGTCAGTTGCGCGGTATTGATCACCAAATGCATGACGGCCGATAACAATAGGATCTGTCCAACCAGGTACAAGACGCGGAACGTTTGAACAAATTATAGGCTTGCGAAATACTGTTCCACCAAGAATGTTTCTGATCGTGCCGTTTGGTGAACGCCACATTTTCTTTAAGCCAAATTCTTCAACACGTTCTTCATCAGGTGTAATGGTTGCACATTTAACGCCGACACCATGCTCTAAAATTGCGTTCGCACTATCAATTGTAATTTGGTCATCTGTTTCATCACGCTTTTCAATGCTAAGATCGTAATAGTGAAGATCAACATCAAGATATGGGTGGATAAGACGTTCTTTAATCCATGCCCAAATAATGCGGGTCATTTCATCGCCGTCTAATTCAACGATGGGATTGTTAACTGTAATTTTAGCCATGATTTTCCTTTAATTTGGTTTTTTATCTAATTTGTCATTCTTATAGATTATTCTATTGAATAATTCATCAAAAAAGAGTGTTTTTCGGGTCTATTTTTGGATCAGGCAAGCTTTTAAGTAATGGCAGAACGTCAGAAGGATTATTTACGACGTTAAAGAGCTGCATTGTTTCAGGTAAAGTAAATTCATTTTTAATGATATTTGTCAACAAATCCAAAAACGGATCCCAATAATTATTTGAGTTTAACAATATTATTGGTTTGTCATGCAGTTTCAGTTGCCGCCAGGTAATAATCTCAATTGTTTCATCCAATGTACCAATACTTCCGGGTAATATTAAAAAAGCGTCAGAATGATCAAACATTAAACGTTTTCGTTGATGCATATTATCAACCACAGTTAATTCTGTAATATTATCGTGGGGTATTTCAGTATCATTAAGGTGTGCGGGAATAATGCCGTGAACTTCACCACCATTATTAATAACCGAAGTGGCAATAATCCCCATCAAACCGACATTACCACCTCCATAAACCAATTTAATTTTGTTCTGGCCTATAATTTCCCCCATTTCACTGGCTAGTGAGTGGAATTTATTTTGATTGCCTGGTCTGGATCCGCAATACACACATAATGATTTTATTTCTGTCATGTGATAATCATATAATTTAGCCACATATTTGACAAATTTTATTTTTAAAAAGAAGTTATATAGTATTTTTTATTGAGTAATTGCAATATTGTCCTAAAACAGACTAGTATTTGTAGTATCAAAGGCTATATAAGTTATAATGATGAATAGTGACACGCTTCGCTGGTGTAGGATTGAAAATTGAGCTATTATTTGAATAATCAAAATAAGGGGCAGGGTTCCGGCCTAAAACTTAGTCTAACTTTATTGGCTATTGCCGCGATTAGTGCAGTTTCATGGGTTATATTTCTAGCCGATGATGGTGCAGATACGGAATTTTCATCTGAAGATACCATTGCTGTTGAAACTGGCTTACCTAATGAAGAAGATACGTTTTCTGGGGCGACCAGTTTCACTGTGCCAAGTTTTGATGTGGTCCGCATTAGCCGAAATGGAACGGGCGTAATTGCGGGACGTGCAGAACCGAATAGTGATGTAATAATATATGCTCGTGAAGTCCAAATCGGATCAGCAATTACTGATCGCAATGGTGAATGGGTATTACTATTTGATAAACCTTTGCCGCCTGGGCCAACAGAACTCAGCATTGTTTCAAGAACACAGGGGCAGTTTGAAATCGCGTCAAGTGATATAGTTATTGTTGCTGTTCCAGAACGAAATGAAGAACGGTTTAATAATGATGATACGGACGGTGTAGTTGCTATATTAAGCCCGAGGTCAGGTAATGGCCCAAGCCGAGTATTACAAAAACCGAAAAATGTAAATATGGTCTCCGCTACAAAAGGCCTTTCCCTTGATGCACTTGATTATACAGATAATGGTTTAACGATTGTCAATGGTAGCGCAACATCCGGCGCCAACATAAGAATTTATCTTGATAATGAATTTATTGGTGATGTAACCAGCGGTGAGCAGGGAACTTGGACATTTGAAATTAATCAGGATTTATCACCTGAGGAGCATATAATTAGATTAGATCAGCTTTTGCTCGACGGTAATGTTGAGGTTAGAATTTCACAACCCTTTAACTCATTTGTTGAAATTGATAAAGACCGTGCGACTGGCGATGTATTGGTTAAGCCGGGTAACAGTCTGTGGCATATTGCCAGAAAACTTTATGGGTCTGGCTACCATTATACGGTAATTTTTGGCGCAAATTTGGATATAATCGGAGACCCAAATTTAATCTTTCCCGGTCAACAATTAAGCTTACCACTAGAGCAAATGCAATAAATTAAGTGCGGTATTTCTGCGAAGTGATTTTTGATACTTGCATTGTTTCAAGTATGATCGTGAGTACTTCTTGTACATCTAATAAGGTATAAGTAATTGTTTCCATTAATTTATTTGCATTTATTTCATCTTTAATAATGGTTTTGATCGGAAATGTCATATTGCAATGATGATCCATAACGATCACACCGAGCCTTATTAAGTTGCTCAAGTTGTTAATTATTTTTTCACGCAAAGGTTGGTTTTCCGCACTATAGGGAAGATAGCCTATTTTGGCAGTAAGATTTAGTATATAGGATTGTTTATTTTCATGATGGACGATCTGACAATCAAAAGGAAGATCATTATATTTAAACTGATAATAGAGCGGTAACATACTGTCAAAATCATTTTGGTTTTCAGCAATACTCGTATTCAGTAGATCTAAGTTATCCATTTTGGTTTTATTAGCTCGATTAATATTGAATTATTTTGAATAATTCCCATGTTTATTCTTCAGATAATGATAGTATGAAATTGTAGTTAACATAGTGTAAACTCATTATTAAAGTTTCAGGTTTTTAATATTTTATCAAATTTATAAGGGTTATTATTCATGGTCGCTTCTAATTCGACAGAAGAGAAGGATTCTCTAGAAGATAATGAAGATGCGGGCAACCACTTTGCGACGATTAGGGAACTATGGCGTTATCTGTGGCCAGAGGGAAGGAACGACCTTAAAGTAAGAGTAGTATTTGCTATGATTTTTTTGGTCATGGCAAAGGTGATCGGGGTATATGTTCCATATTTATTCAAGCTGGCCATTGATGTTCTTAATGGCGATGCAAAAGCAAACGTAACGATGATTGCGGCGGCAGTACCCGTAGGGCTGATCATTGGCTATGGTACAGCCCGGGTATTAACCCAGGCATTTGGGGAAATTCGTGATGCGATTTTTGTAAAAGTGGGGCAAAATGCACTTCGAAATATAGCGCTCAATACTTTCCGCCATTTGCACCGCTTATCATTAAGGTTCCATCTTGAAAGACGCACCGGCGGTCTTAGCCGTGTAATTGAACGTGCGACCAGGGGAATAGATTTCCTGCTTCGGTTTATGCTTTTTAATATAATTCCGACCATTTTAGAAATTTGCATGATTTCAGGAATTTTTTGGTATAATTTTGGGTTTCTTTACGCACTAATTACCTTTGCTTGCTTAAGTAGTTATATATATTTTACCATCGCGATTACCGAATGGCGCCTTAAATATCGCCGTGAAATGAACAAGCAAGATACAAAAGCCAATGGTCGCGCCATAGATAGTCTGATTAATTTTGAAACCGTTAAATATTTTACCAGCGAAAACCATGAAGCAGAGCGTTTTGATAAGTCCTTGAGGCTTTATGAGAAGGCATCAATACGCAGCCAAATTTCACTTACACTACTAAATGTTGGGCAAGGGATAATCATTTCCGGTGGACTAGTCGCAGTTCTTTTGATGGGGGCATATGGTGTTTATGAAGGTCGTTTTCCGATTAGTGATTTTGTCTGGATTAATGCTTTGCTTATCCAAATTTATATTCCTCTAAATTTCTTAGGTTTTGTTTATCGTGAGATTAAGCAAGCATTGGTTGATATGGAAAAGATGTTTATGCTGATCGCGAAAAATCCTGAGATTGAAGACAAACAAGATGCCGAACCTTTAAAAATTAATGGAGGCAATATTGAATTTAAGGATGTCTATTTCCATTATTCCGAAGATCGACCCATTTTAAAAAATATATCCTTTAAAGTTCCCGGCGGCACGACAACAGCAATCGTGGGCTCAAGTGGGGCAGGGAAATCTACAATTTCAAGAATACTATTTCGCTTTTATGATATTGCGTCCGGTTCAGTAACTGTTGATGGTCAAGATATTCGCGACATACAGCAAATCACTTTACGTAAAGAAATCGGTGTAGTGCCACAAGATACGGTGCTGTTCAATGATACTATTGAATATAATATTTCATACGGAAATCACGAGGCCTCAAAAGAAGAAGTGATTGAG
>JABIPV010000387.1 GCA_018699075.1 Kordiimonadaceae bacterium
AACGGTACCCCAAATGGTACCCTTAACGAATATTTAAATATGGAAATATGCTAAGTCATTGAAAAAATGGCTCCCCGAGCAGGAGTTGAATACTGAGGGGGAGCCTCACTTTTTATTATGTTGGTCCCAATTTGGTCCCATTAATTTGTAACATTTACACGGTGTTTAACAGCATATTGCATCACTTCGCAAGCGTTCCATCTTAAGGCGTTTATGCCTTCAATCTCGAATGGCTGTGGGAAGCTCTTATTCTTCATGACTGTACGCAGGGCGTATGCTCTGGTCAAGCCAAGGTAGTCGGCACATTGCTGTGCGTTCCACAATTGGTTCTCACCAAACTGGCTGGCGGCAAGCAAATTCTTGATACTCTGTAACTCGTTCACTACTTCTTCGGTGGTCATTAGAATGGCACTCCATCTGGATCATTTTTAGCGGCTTCAATTCTTGATAGTTCGGCGCAAACATTTACATATACAATCAGCATAAATTCATACTGATCATTCTGTGGTAATTTACGCAGATCGGCCTCTCCTTTTTCCTTCAGCCATTCACCGACTAAAGGGTGCGATGCTTTAATGGCATCGCGTTCATTTTGATTTACATCCATGTCTTTTTTTTCTTTCTTATAATGTTGTTTAAATTGTTTCATATGGTCCATCGAGCAGAACCAATATGTCTTTCTCATGTGATCAAATAATTCGTGATTATCAAATCCAAATCCACGCGATCCCCTGCCGCAAAAACACGACATCAATATGGAATTTCAAAGTCGTCATCGATGAAGTGGGCTACATTCGGCTTATCTTTATCGAGCATCGGCAATGCTTCTGGCGTATGATCTGATGGCATAAAGCAGTGATTAAGCACTTGCCAATATTTCCCCTGTTTCTCAACTTTGATTTGTGTTGGGATATTTAATGTTGGTGCTTTGATAAGCACTTCATCCAGATCATCTGGGATTATTGAATTATTAGACCTGTCAAACCACCACATGCGACAACGGTTCCAAGCGGGTGAAATATATTCTGAGAAATTTACGCCAAGGCCACAGTAATAAGTGACCTTCAATGATCGCTTTCCTGCACGGCTGGTGTAATCTTCATATTTGATCTGGGTAACTTGTCGCCAATCTGGTTCGCGCTGGCTGGATAACAGTGCTTCCTTGGTGGCAGATTGTGTGATCGCCAGTTCAATTTCAGGGAAGTCTTCACCGCAGTTCGGGCATGTTCTTAATCCTGCAAAACAAATTTCATAGCATTTTTCACATACACGTATCGGCGCTTCACCTTTGCCGTCCGTTCTTTTATCTTCCGCATTGATCATATCAATGGGACCATGACGGGAAGTATTGCCAGCAAAGTCGAGTACATGGAAGAATGGCTTGGAGCTATTTGCGATGGCCTGAAGGCGTTGTTCTATCGTTGGTAACATACCAATACGAAAATCAATTAACCTACAGCCACGGCCTACCATTTGAAGCCACAGGCCAGCACTTCCTGTCGGGCGCAAACTGACCACTAGATCAACATTTGGATTATCAAATCCGACAGTGGCCACGTTCATATTGACGAGGGCTTTTACTTTTCCAGATTTGAAAGCTTGGAATATTAAATCCCTTTCTTTCGGTGATGTTTTGGATGTAACCATTTCTGCCGCGATGCCTTGTGTTCGCAGTTCATCTCTAATTGAATTGCAGTGCTTAATTCCCGCGCCGAAGACAATCCATGATCCGAGATTATGTATTCCTGCATAGTCGATGGTTTCTGTGATGGCGGCTTTGGTGGTGCTATCAATATCGACTGCTGTTTCAAGTTGTCCTGCGATAAATTCGCCGCCTCTCTTGCCAACACCATCAATATTAAGAGTGAGATTTGTCTGCTTGGTCCGAGGACTAACGAGATAACCTTCCGCGACTGCCTGTCCGATGCCGTAGTCATAAACAATATCCTTAAACATTGCGTCTTTGCCTTTGTGAAGCATTCCGCATTTCATTCTGTAGGGTGTCGCCGTCAGGCCACATAATTTCATCTTGGGATTTCTGGCGCGTAGATCACCGAGAAGTTCTCCGTACATGCTGTTGGCATCACGGGACATGCCCTGCGCTTCGTCCACCAAAACAATATTGGCTTCACCGATTTCACGGGATTTATTATAAAGTGATTGGATGCCGCCAAAAATAATCTGGGACCGTGCATCTTTTCTGCCAAGACCAGCAGAATAAATTCCTGCGGGTGATGATGGCCAAAGCTTAATCATCGATGTGAAATTTTGCTGGACCAGTTCTTTGGTGTGGACAAGCTGGATGATGCGGGTGTCAGGCTGGACATCCTGAATGGCGCGTCTGATCACATCGCACAGGGTGAATGCTTTCCCTGTACCCGTAGCCATTACGCCAAGGCCACCATCATTGCCGCCGAGCATATTATTAAGAAGTGCGTCTGAGCATCCTTGTTGGTAATCTCTAAGCTGGATCATGATATTTACCTGTTCCTTTACAGTTGTAACAATCACAAGCCCAATGCCCGTCAATATATATTCCACCATCACCTTCACACATTTTACAAATAGGAAGAACGGCCTCTTCTAGTGCGCGATCAAGCTCAATAATAAGTGGGCATCTTAATGGCTCATTTGGATGGCGTTCTTTTATGTCATCTATGAGATTTTTTGCGGCAATCATTAAATCTTCCATCACGCAAACCCTTTCTGCTTGGCGAACCATTCAGAGACTTCATAAGCACTTTCATATGCCGCATGTTCAATTCGCTTACATAAAGTCTTGGGAAACCAGACACCAACTTTTGATCCCATCGGTGTGCGTTTTTCTCCGTCCCAGAGTAAGAAGGCATCATCTGTGGACCATAATTGCCGGAATGCGTCCGTTAGGATTGATTTTTAAAAACCAATCTTCCTTTTGGGTCATGTCGGATAAATTAAATGCTTGAACATTATAAGGAATTTCAAGTTCTTCAAGTGTCACGGTTGCTTTAAAACCGTTCGGTGTTCGCGCCGTATATAGATCAATCATAAATATGCCTCCTAAGTTATCCACTAAACCTATCAGGCTTTAATTTTCATGCAAATCAAATTGGTACTTATAGTTTTGAACGAACCGTCCAGCACATATATCCGCTACTCGGCATGATTATAAATGTCCAAATTCGTATCCACAAACCAAGGTTATCTTCACCAACGAAACTACCAATTCCAATTATCCCCGCAAAGATAAAAATGTTAAGGATAAACCCTATAAACAAAATGATTGCAGGAAGTCGCTTATCAGATATTCTTCTTATAATAAGTCCTGCAAAAAGAGGGGCGAAAAACACTGGAAACATCACTTCAAGAAATGAATGGTTTGGGTTAGGAAGAGGAAAAACACCTGACAGGATCATATTTATCGAGGGCATTATAACAGTCAAACTGGCAGCGCATGCAAAAAATCTACCAAAATCAAGATTACGAAGGCCGATGATAAGCCCAATACCCCCAACTATACCAAGCCCGCCAGCCAAAACCAGCCCTGCATTAAAAACCGCCATCATACGGTAAGGCGCACCATCGGCGCCCAGATCACTGGGCGCCTGCCTGATATTGCTATATTCTGGATTAAACGCCCCCAAACCAAACAATATAGTGAAATAAACAAACGGCATTAGTGTGCCGATAAATAACAATTTTTTTCCATTGAATATACCCCTATATTTTTTGATTTTTAATTCAACTTATAAAGTTTTTACAATTATGAAATTTTATAGATCGGGTGCCGCAACTACGTCATTCTCCGTCGCGTATTTGTGCCATAAAATACGCATCTCTTCAAACTTTTCTGGATACACAGATTTAAGGTCCGTGGTCTCGCCCGGATCATTGTTCAAATTAAATAATTCAAATTCACCTGTCCCGTATGGTTTTTGCAACGCTACTATCTTCCAAGTCCCTCTTCGTAGGGCTGGCCGTCCCGCACTCTCCCAACCAAAGGCATAATCTTCTTCATGGATATTAGGTACTGCCCCTTTAAAATAAGATAGCGCAGAACTGCCTTGATAAGCATGAACCGCGCGGCCTTTATATGTCTCTCCGGGATGTTTGGCGTTCGCAATTTCTAAAAATGTTGGGGCCAAATCAACAATGGTCATAAATTGATCACTGAATTCCCCTGTGAGCGCGGCTGACTGTCCCGCAAAATTAACAATCGCGGGGACCTTTATGCCGCCTTCGGTAGTGTACCCTTTATACATGCGTGACGGCGCAGAACTCGCCCCGCCCCAATATAGACCGTAATGAACATAGGAATTTTCCTTGCCCATATTTTCATATGATAAATCAA
>JABIPV010000380.1 GCA_018699075.1 Kordiimonadaceae bacterium
AGCCAAAAAAATAAACAGGAACACGCAAATGACTGATCAAGCTAACCCCTTGAAAACAAAAGAGGCAATATTAGCACAGGACAGAGTATCCGCGCTTAGAAATAAAATTTCCGCGTTAGATGATGAGCAGCTAAACCTTATCTTTAAGGAAGCCCGAACGTTCAATGGTTGGCAGAACAAACCTGTTGAGGACGATATTTTGGAAACCTTATTCAACCTTGCAAGCATGGGAGCTACCAGTATGAATTGCTGTCCCGCGCGATTTATATTTGTGAAATCCGATCTTCAGAAAGAAAAACTGGCGGCCTGTGCTATGCCTACCAATCAAAGCAAAATACGTTCAGCACCCGTTACCGTGATTATAGCGCAGGACATGAAGTTTTTCGATGAAATGGATTATTTATTTCCCCTTCGTGATGTAAAGCCGATGTTTGAAGAAAATGAGGAACTATCCTCTGAGACGGCATTTCGTAACAGCAGTCTCCAAGGTGCCTATTTTATGTTAGCCGCAAGAGCGCTGGGTCTTGATTGTGGACCTTTATCTGGTTTTGACAAACAAGCCGTTGATGATCAGTTCTTTCAAAACACAAGCATCGAAGCAAATTTTCTCTGTTCGATTGGGTATGGTGATGTTTCCTCCATTTTTCCAAGGTTACCTCGTTTTAATTTTTCAGATATTTGTGAAATCGTCTAATATATAATTTTCCATATAACAGAGTTTAATAATATTATTATAGTTTGATTTTGTTTTGAGGTAGGTTTGCCTCATCAATATCAAAATAAAAGGAATTTATAGGTGAAAATTGGCATAGCCGGTTTCGGTACGATAGGCCAGGTAGTAGGTTCGCGGCTGGACGCAGGTATTAAGGGCGCTGAACTGGTCGCTGTATCTTCAGGAAATTTAGAGAAGGCGCAGTCAAATATGGCCCTTTATAAAAATCCTGTGCAAGTTACCACAAGTGAGGAACTCGCTGAACTGGCAGACATCGTCATTGAATGCGCGCCAACTAGTGCATTTTTATCTGTTGCGGAGCCCGTATTAAAAGCTGGAAAAATCCTTGTAACGGTTAGCGGTGCAGCGATCCTAGAACATCCGGAAATTGTAGAAACAGCGAGTAAAAATGGTGGCCGCATCATCCTTGCGACGGGTGCCCTTCTGGGACTTGATGCCGTTCGCGCGGCGGCAAATGGTGAAATTTATAGCGTTGATATGATCACCCGCAAACCACCGACATCATTATTAAAAGCCAAGTATGTAGTTGAAAATAATATCGATTTATCAAACCTCAAAGAACCGGTTCAACTTTTTAAAGGCAGTGCAAAAGAAGGGGCGATGGCTTTCCCGTCAAATGTCAATGTAGCGGCAGCGCTTGGCCTTGCCGGGGTTGGGGCAGACAAAACCAATCTTGAAATATGGGCTGACCCGACAAAAGACAGGAACACCCATTATATAAACGTTGACGCCGATAGCGCGCGTTTCTCACTGACCATCGAAAATATACCAACCGTTGAAAACCCAGGAACGGGTCGTATTACTGCGCTTAGCGTGATTGCAGCTCTTAAATCCCTTGTCGATCCTCTTCGTGTTGGCAGTTAATAATTCGAATAAAAAGGTAAAACATTATGACAGTTAAATTAAGCCATTTGGCAATGGCCACCGCAGATCCAGAAGCAACATCAAAATTTTTCGTCGACGTACTCGGCTGGAAAATCGCTGGTATTGTAAATAGCCGCAACGCTAGCGGTTATTATGTTACGGACGGAAATGTTAATTTCGCCCTCCTTAATTTTAAAAATGCCCCCGCAGCTGGCAAAGAATTTCCCGAGGGCTACGTTGGCCTTCATCACATCGGGTTTCAATGTGAAAACATTGAAGAAATGGTCGACAAATTCAAAGATGCGGGTTACGAGCCACGCCATGATGTCAACATTGCACAGGGACTGGGAATGAACCCGGAAAAAGATAACGCAGAATACAAAATGTCCGGACCCGAAAATATTATGATAGATGTTTCAGAACGCGGCTGGGTCGGCACGAGCACCTTTAAAGCTAAAACAAAATAACCCCATGCTCAATAATTGGATAATTAAATGAATATAACCAGATTAATTAATGCAAGTGTCGTGGCAATTGGAGTGGTGCTATCCGCATCAGCTTTAGCACAGGATATTGAAGCAACTGAACCACAGTTTGAAACAAACATTCTTCACATCTCATGGGGCGGAATAGCAGAGGCCGACGTTAATGAGGCGGAACGGCATTGGTCAAATTGGACAATACATTTGATTGACGGCAAAACGGGCTATGGTTGGACTTCAGAAGAGAGCATAAAATTTCCCCATGAATTGCATTTTGAATTAGCAGGTTCAGGGACAATTAATAATATTGTTCTCGATAATAGGTTTGAACCAGTTATTCGTGAAGATGGAACTTTTTCTCAAGAAGCTACAGGCTCATCAGTAAAGGAATTTGAACTGCTTGGTTCACTTGCAGGGAAAGATGGTCCTTATTTTAGCATCGCAAAAGGTCAAGCAAATAAAGACCTGCGTAACGCGTTTGCACTAAGTGAACCTGTGCAGGCAAGATGGCTTAAACTTGTCATTAAAAGCAATTGGGAGGGCGGTGGTGTTACACGGCTTTCAGAGCTGGAAATTAATGGTGAACTTGATGAAAGAGGCGCCGCAGCTGTAGAAGACGTAAGCGGTGTTTATGACCATGAATATGGTGATATTATTCTACGTCAGGATGGTCATGAAGTTTATGGCTGTTATGGTGGTGGCTACGGCCAATTACGCGGGCAAATTTTTGGACGCATTATTAGTCTTTCGTGGTTTTCAGAAATAGACCAAAATATCGGCAGCGCAGCTTTTTCCGCAACAGATAAAAAAATATACGGATTCTGGTACGGTCAAAACAACATCATGGGAAGTCCATGGAATTCTGAAAAATCAAGTAATTTAGACGGCGTTGATTTGGGCGATTGCCAACAAGCTATATATCCCAGCAATAATTGAAAACTAATTCATTAGTGTTTTTCAATTAGTGGGACACGGAACGTCCAATAAGATTGCTTTTTATTATCAACATTCGTCAACTTTCTTAAAGCCTGCATTGGATAGCCAAGAGACACTTAAAGTGACGTTACATGACTTAAAATGAGAGTCTGCTTTCGACCCAAAGCAGACATTCGCGGTTGTGTTATATTAGAGGTGGTTATAATCAATTATCAACCGTCATTACTGTTATATTCGAAGGGTATTCGTCCGTATGAAATATCCGCTGGGTGGCTTTAACAAAATCCTTTTCATCGGCTTTATATACATGGACGAAGGATTGTGGGTTTCTATCCATCAGCGGGAACCACGAACTTTGAACTTGTATCATTATCTTATGACCTTCTTTAAATTTATGTTGAACATCGGGTAGTTCAAATTTAACACGCGTAACCTTATTGGGCTCAAAAGGTTCTGGGTTTTCAAAGCTATTTCTAAATTTTCCTCTAATAATATCACCACGCACCATCATCTGATATCCGCCCATTGTCGAACCGCGAGGAATATTTTCAGGGTTTTTCGCATCATCAGGATAAACATCAATTACTTTCACAACCCAATCAGCGTCAGTTCCTGATGTGGAAACATGAAAATCCACTGTAATGGGGCCAGACATAGTCACACCCTGTGAAAGAACCTCACTTTGATATGTCAAAACATCTGGACGTCTTGATGCAAACCGTTGGTCTTCGACCATATATTCAGTTGGAAGACGGGTGCCAATTTGTGCAGTATAGGGTACGGGCTTTGCCGGATCACTTACATATTCGTCATAATCAAGTGCCGATTTATCTGGTTTTTGAAATGATAGGGTGCCCCCATCATCTAAGTAAAACTTTCTTTCAGTGCCATTGGCAATTGGCCATTGATCATAAAAGCGCCATTTGTTTGATCCTGTTTCAAAAATTACGGCTTCCGGAATATCGGGCGTAGATTCATCGGTATTGCCCTTTAAATAATGATTGAAAAATTCGAGTTGAACTTTTTCTTGAAAAAACTCACCGTGATTTCCTTCATAATCTATCAAGCCCAAGCTGGTATTTCCTGTGCGGCTCCATTGACCGTGGGTCCAAGGTCCCATCACAAAAGTATTTTGAATTCCCTGGTTTTGCTTTTCAATATGCTTGTAAGTTTGAATGGTGCCCAAAAGATCTTCCGCATCATACCAACCGCCCACAACCAAAACAGCAGGCTTAATGTTTTTCAAATTGTGGTAAATAGATCGATCTTTCCAGAACTGGTCATAGGTTTCATGTTCCATGACCTGTGTCCACCACGGGTTAGTACCTTTATGGAATAGTTTATCTATGTTTTTTATGGGGCCAAGTTTTAACAAATAATCGTAATTATCCTGTGTTGGATAACCAAACCTGTTTAATCCACCATTATTCTTTTCTTTACGCGGTAGCCCCATTGTCGCGAAAAAAGAAAAAGTATGGTTTAAATAAAGTGCACCATAATGATGGCCGTCATCGCCCATAAACAAATCTGCCATTGGTGCTTGTGGTGATACGGCCTTTAACGCGGGGTGACTTTCCACGAGTGACATCGCAGCATAAAATCCAGGATATGAAATTCCCTGTACACCGACCTTACCATTATTGTCTTCAATATTATTTATCAGCCAATCAATGGTGTCGCAGGTATCGCTTGCTTCATCAACATCTGTATTACTTTGCTTTTGTTGAATAACAGGGCGCATCATGGCGAAAGTGCCATCTGACATATAGCGCCCTCTTACATCTTGATAGACAATAATATAATTCTCTTTTACAAAATGCCATGATGGGCCAAGATTTGGTGCACGCATTTCTTCGCCGTATGGTCTGATACCATATGGTGTGCGAATTAATATAATGGGATTATCTACTTTAGTATTAAGTGGTGAATATACGTGGGTAAATAATTTTTCCCCATCACGCATGGGAATTTCATATGCGGTCTTTGTATAGTTGGCATTAATATATTCGCTTCGCGCCTGTTCGTTTGGAATGATTCCGCTGGCGACAGCATTTTCTTCTGTTGGAAATCCCCATACGTTAGCTGAACTCATGCAATAGACGGTAAAAATTAGTGACGTTACAATTATAGTTATTTTTTTCATGACAAAATTCCGATCACCTGTAATATTCTATCTAAATTCATTATCATCATAACACAAAATATGACAATGAAAATCTGGATAATAGGGAGAGAGCCTTGTCAGTAAATTATCGATTAAGCAGTATTCTTTTAACAGTAATTTCATTCACATTAAGCGCACATTTTGCAGTCGCGCAGGAAGTTATTGAAGTTGGTGGAAAAGGCAAAACCTGTATAGAAGATATCCAGTGTGTGAACCGCATTCATCCAAATATACCCATGGTGGCAAGTGCCAAGCCGGGCCAAACTATATTATTTCGCACCCGTGATGCTGCTGATTATATAGGAACAGTTGATAGCCAAACTGAAAAAGTTCCAGAACGCGGTGAAGCAAATTTTGGCCGCGGGCTGCCTTTAACCGGGCCTGTTCATATTGAAGGATCAAAAGCAGGTGATGTTCTGGCATTTACAATCACAAGAATTAAACCAGGCCGCCATGCCTGGACGGGTACTAGCCCAGGCGGGTTTGCCGTCGATTTGATGGGACCCGAACGAAAACGTGTTAAATGGAACTTAGATGATGGCTATGCTACCAGCGATGATATTCCTGGAATTAAAATACCTGATCGGAGCTTCCCGGGTGCCGTTACAACAATGCCAGATCAAGTGACGTTAAAAAAAATGTTGAAGCGAGAACAGATCCTGAAAGCAGTTGGTGGTTCAGTAGGTTCGGCA